>ONVB01000315.1 GCA_900321145.1 uncultured Eubacteriales bacterium
CCGAGAAGCGATGCCGAAGCTAAAGTAAGTGAGAGCAGAAGCCCAGCTGTTTTCCTTACGGTATTCTTTGAATGATTCTTTAATCCTTTTCTTATCATGGTTTTTTTCCTTTCTCTTTCGTTTAATATAAAGCCACAAGGCCTTTCCTCTGTGTTTTCTTATCCGACATATGTCATATGTAATACTCCACATAGTCTATGTCACTGTTCTCGAAGAACTCGTTATATATAAATCTTCTTATCCTCATGAAGTCCCCGTTGCTCCTGTCCCTCGGTTTGCTCATGGGCACCGTGATCTGCCTGCTTATTACTCCCGGCTTATCCGACAGGATGACTACTCTGTCCGACAGAAATATCGCCTCGTCTATATCATGTGTTATAAGCACCATGGTAGTCTTTCTGTCACTCCATATCTTTAAAACCTCGTTTTGCATATTTATCCTCGTCAGCGCATCCAGTGCACCGAAGGGTTCATCAAGAAGCAGTATGTCCGGTTCATTTATAAGCGCTCTGGCTATATTCACCCTCTGCTGCATGCCGCCCGACAGCTGCTTCGGCAAGGCCTTCTCAAATCCGTTTAGTCCTATGGTATCGATCAATGCAGCAACCTTCGCCCTCTTTTCCTCCTTGTCAAGCTTCTCATGTATCCCGAACTCTATATTCTTCTCGACGGACAGCCACGGGAAGAGTCGCGCCTCCTGAAATATGATGCCGGTCTTGACCGAGGGTGCTGCAACCGGCTTTCCATCGACCCTAACCTCTCCCACCGTCGGGGTATCGAGTCCTGCTATCAGCCTCAACAGAGTACTCTTGCCGCATCCGCTTGCTCCCACTATCGTCAGGAACTCACCCTTACGGATGTCAAGGTCTATACTCTTTAGCACCTCTACCGACTTGCCTTTTATATCAAAGCTTTTGCCGACTCCCTCTATCTCTATTTTGTTTACTGCCTTTTTTTCCATATCCTTCCCTACCATCTGATGAGTTTCTTCTGGAGCTTAAGGATCAGCGTATCTATCAAAAGTCCTATCACTCCTATGGTAAAGACTCCTACCATAAGCTTTGCAGGCTGTGCCATCTCTCTCGCGAACATGATCATATATCCTATTCCCTTGGATGCCGCGATCATCTCGGCCGCGACCACACACGACCAGGCAGTTCCCATTCCTATCCTTACGCCCGTCAGTATGGCCGGAAGAGCAGAAGGTAGTATGATCTTTCCGATAACCGTAAGCCTATCCTTCTCAAGTGCCGTCGATACCTCAAGCAGCTTTGGGTCCACGCTCCGGATTCCGTGTATGGTATTGAGAAGCACCGACCAAAATGTACCGAGTGCAATGAGGGTAACCTTGAAGCCGTCATCTATACCTATCCAGAGTATAAACAGCGGTATCCAGGCAACCATGGGTATCGGTCTTAAAAGTCCTACCAGAGTCTGAAGTATCGAGTGAAATACTTTTGACAGTCCCATAAATGTACCGATCACGACTCCGAGTACCGCACCGACCGCAAAACCTTTAATGACTCTGCTTATACTCGCTGCCAAATTGCTCCATAGTGTACCGTCCGTTATAAGATTACCTGCAACCCTGATCGTTTTGGAAAGTCCCGGAAGTATAGCCTGATTTATCCATCCCCGTTCCCCTGCTGTATACCACAGCAGAAGAACCGCCGCCGGAGCAGAGAGTCCGAGAAGAACCCCGGTAAAAGGCTTTATCTCTCTGCAGAGCGCAAGTCCTCCCGACTTTCTGTTTTTACCAAGCTTCATACACATCATCTCCTCCCTATTATCAATCTCTTTCATATCCGTTCTCATTACGGTACCGGTTTTGCATATTTTTGTTTACCCGAGCCTGTAAAGGCATATTCCGTACGAAAGAATACGGTGATTATAAAAGCACTTACGTCTCTGTTCAAAGCGTTTTTGAGAAATCGTTTTCACAGAACCGGTCAAAAGCACCCCAATATATACGCATTTTTCGCTTATACCCCGTCTCGTCCACAGGCACACCGCACCTTCACCCATCAAAACAAGAAAACGTTTTCAGCAAGCATATCCGCGCTTTTCAGGCATATTATTCCGCTCACCGGGCGCAAAAAAAGGACAGCCCTCCCGGACTGTCCCAAAAACAAAGCTTCACTCTTATATGATATAGTCACTCCACATGCTGTCACCCACGCTGTGACAGCTCTCTCTGATTATCAGCTTGCTTTCGAGCTCAAGCTTCATACAGGTTTTATGCTGACCCCTTATCCTGTCAACAAGGAGCTTCACCGCCATCCTCCCCATCTCGTCTCTCGGTACACGGATCGTAGTGAGCATAGGCTTTGAAAACTGCGCCTCCTCTATATCGTCACTCGATATAACAGAAGGTCTTAGATAGGGATTTCTGTACTTTCCCAAAGCTTTAAGCACTCCTAAAGCCACCACGTCGTTTGCACAATATATGCCCGTAGGACAATCCTCCGACTTCAACAGCTTCATCATGCTCTTATATCCATCCTCCTGTGTCTGGCCTGCAGCGACCACATACTCCGGAGTCAGATCGAGCCCATGGGCCGCAACGGCCTCGAGGTATCCGGTATATCTTACTTCACCCTTGCAGACTCCCACATATCCTATCTTCCTGTGTCCCAACGAATAAAGATACTCCACTGCCGTATGAGCTATCTTTCTTCCGTCGCAGATCACCTCATCCACCGGCAGTCCCGACGAGCTTCTGTTCATCATGATCAGATTGCCGTAGGCTTTCTCAAGCTTTTCAAATGCTTTTTTACAGCAGTCACCCACGATGATCAGACCGTCCGCACCGCTCTCCGCCTCCCCGGTCATATCCTTTATGATCCTGTCGGGGTTCTCCGCATCATATCTGTTCGCATCGGCAAATGCGGGATGAAAGAACAGGTTCGAAAGTATGCATCCGCATCGGTGTATCTCCGTCTCGATCACTCTCAGGCTTTCCCCGAAGAAGGGATCCATTCTTTTGTTATCTCTGCTCGTCACCAGCAGGTGAACAGACGTAGTCGACGTATTCTCCTCGTTCACACCGAGCTTCAGATTCCTCGCCGCAACATTTGGCGTATAGTTAAGCTCTATGGCTTTCTTCCATATCCTGTCTCTAAGCTCCGGCTGCTTACACCTGTATTCCGGATTGTTCAAAACCCGTGAAACCGTGGCCGGCGAAGCGCCGACCGACTCTGCTATTTTCTTGATGGACATATCTTTTTCTCCGTTTTTTCTTTTGAATATATGAAACCGCGTATTCTCACCGATCAAGGTCTCGCAGCGCAGCTTCCCCCGCATAGCGTTACGGGAGCAAAACCCTCAGATCACACATGTCTTACAACCTCAAAGCGCTGAAGCTTCACACCCTGCTCTTCCTCATCAAGTCCGGCTTTTCTCTTCGCTATCCTGAGCTGTTCGTCTATCGTATCCACGCCGTCCAAGTTCGGAAGCAGAAGTCCTCTTCTTCCTCCCTTGGTCACTATCACTCCGTAGCGCTTTACATCGAGTTCCTCCTCACTGTCTATGGGCTCTGGTTCGGAGAGCACATCCACATTTATCTCCAGCGACAGCAGCTCGTCCCTCGTGATCGGATCAAACCTCGG
>ONVB01000354.1 GCA_900321145.1 uncultured Eubacteriales bacterium
GAGTGTGGAACGGGGCAAGTGCTTTATTGAGTATATTCCGGCTGAGAATGCGTGGGTTCCGATCAATGCCGATGGATATATGTATATCGACTGCCTGTGGGTATCCGGATCCTTTAAGGGACATGGGTACTCAACGGAATTATTGAATGCCTGTATCGAAGATAGTAAAGAAAAGGGAAAGAAAGGGCTGTGTATCATGGCGGCGGCGAAGAAGAAGCCATTCCTTGCCGATCCTAAGTTTCTGAAATATAAAGGTTTCACTGTGTGTGATGAAGCGGATAATGGAATCCAGTTGTGGTATCTGCCATTTGGAAATGAGGCAGATATGCCTGGGTTCAGGGAATGTGCCAGGCACCCGCACATAGAGGAAAAAGGATATGTGCTGTATTACACCAATCAGTGTCCTTTCAACGCAAAGTATGTTCCGATTTTGGAGCAGACCGCCAAAGAAAATGATATATCCTTCCATGCGATTCATATTGAGAGCAGAGAGGAAGCGCAGAATGCGCCGACCCCTATCACAAACTATGCACTGTTTCTTGACGGGGAATATATTACGAATGAGCAGATGAACGATAAAAAGTTGCTGAAGCTTGTAAACGGATAGAAGGGTTGAGGACTCTCTCTTGAATAACCAGGTTGATTCTCTGCCGGAAGAACCGGCAACCGGTATGACTGATTTATATAAGGAGACAGGAGCTCGGGAAACAAAAGAATCGCAGATTTATCTACAAAACAAGCGGAGGTTTTATGATCATGGGAGAGTTTCGAGAGATAAGCATAGACGGATGCCCGGAGATAGGGCGAGGTGCGCATGGTATCGTATATCAGACCGAACCGGATATGCTGGTTAAGGTTTATAATGCGAATGTATCTTTAGATGCCATAGAGAAGGAAAGAAAAAGGGCACGCTGGGCATTTGTTAACGGGATACCGACTGCTATCCCGTTTGATACCGTTCGTGTCGGAGACAGGTATGGGATTGTGTTTGAATGTCTGAATGCGAAGTCAAGTGCTGATTATATCAGTGAATCTCCGGAGAACCTTGAGAGCTTTCTCAGAAAATCCGTAGAATTATTGAAGCAGATCCATGCTGTTAAAGCAAAGCCGGGTGAACTTCCGGATATGAAGCAGCAGACAATGAGCTGGCTGCCGAAGGTTCATAAGTTCCTGCCGGATGATCTTTTTTCAAAGCTCAGTGCCTTAGCAGAATCGATACCTGACAGGAATACGATCATTCATGCGGATTTTCATATGAATAATATACTGGTTTGCGGCGATGAACTGATGCTCATTGACATGGATACGCTATGTACGGGTGATCCGATCTTTGAGCTTGCAACCATATTTGTATCCTATCGTCAGTTCCCATCGATAGAACCGAAAGCAGCATATATGTTTGGAATCGATGTCGAAACGGCAGCTAAAATCTGTGACCGGATGTTTGAGATGTATCTTGATGATGCTGATGAGCGGAGGCTTATTGATGCAAAGAATGCAGCACAGCTTTTGGGGTGCGTCAGAATTATAGATTATATGGACAGGCACCCGGAGGCCCCAGATCGGGAGAAGTGTGTCGACCGATGCGTACAGGATATTATGAGAGTGCTTCAGAGCTGAGTATAAGGGGAAATCACTCTCTCGCCGGTTATTTTTGTTTGTTTTTATAAAAAAAATGGGGTGAACGGCTATATTTTGATTTTCCCGATCGATAATAACAGTGAGAGGGCAGTTAATGAACTTCTGTTTAGAAGGAGGAGAAAACTATGACTAAGATGACATCAGCTTATGCAAACAAGGTTATAAGAAAGCTCAATGAGGACAAGGACTTCTGGGTATCCAAGGAGCGCGAGGGCAGCATGTATGTTGCAGCGCTCGACGAGGAGCCGGTCGTTCCGGACTATGATTACTCCGAGACGGCAAAGAGTATAGAGGAAATCGATGCTAAGATCGTGAAGATCAAGCATGCGATCAACGTGTCAAACTGCACCAACAGGGTCAGCGTCGGTGAGACGGAGATGACCATCGACAACATCCTTGTCAGGATGGCTCAGCTCAACAACCGCAAGGCGGTTCTTGACCGTATGCGTAAGCAGCAGCCGAAGGCCAGACTGAATACCTCACTTTACTCCGCGAGGAAGACCTCGCCTGAGTATCAGTACATCAACTACGACCTCGAGCTTATCAAGAAGGAGTACGAGAGGATCGACGGCGAGATCGCTGCCATGCAGATCGCACTCGACAAGTACAATCAGACCGTAGAGTTTGATGTGGACATCTGATAGTGATAAAGATTGGCACGCACCCTGTGTCACGGACTATAACTGTACGTGACACGGGTGGGCGTTAAGGCGGGAGAAGCTACATGGATCCGTGCAGCAGAGTATTATTTACGTGATTAATAGTTAATAACTGTTTGTGGAACTGCAATGTTCATGGTTTGCGTTAATGTTCTTTTGTTATTTACTGTTGAGTTATCGTTTATGGTTCGATACAGGAGGCTGATCGAAAACTCTCTGTCTGCTAAAAGCTTGCACCCTCGGGTGCCGGGCACCGAAGCACGGTCATAGGTGTCCGATTAAGAAGAAGATGAAGATAACTGATTTACGAGAAAAACTAAATAGTCTTCAGGACCTGAAATACAGGGATATGCAGATAAAGATAATCCCGGGCGTAGACCCCGGATCGGTGATCGGCGTCAGGACTCCGGAGCTTAGGAATATGGCGAAGGAGATACTTAAGGCGGGTGACTATAAGGATTTCCTGAAGGAGCTGCCGCATAAGTATTTTGAGGAAAACCAGCTGCACGCCTTTATCATATCGGGGATAAAAGACATGAACGAATGTATGGAGCAGCTGGAGAAATTCCTTCCCTATGTGGATAACTGGGCTACGTGCGATCAGATGTCTCCCAAGGTATTCAAGAAGCATAAGGATGAGCTTCTTGTGCATATAAGAGAGTGGATTGAATCTGAAGAGCCGTATACGGTGAGATTCGGCATCGGGATGCTGATGGAACATTTTTTAGACGAGGACTTTAAGCCGGAGTATCCGGAGATGGTTGCGAAGCTGAGAAGCCGGGAGTATTACGTCAATATGATGATCGCCTGGTACTTTGCAACGGCGCTTGCAAAGCAATATGAAATAGTCCTTCCGTTCATAGAGGGTAAGAAGCTTGACGACTGGACACATAACAAAGCCATTCAGAAAAGCGTTGAAAGCTACAGGATCACTGAGGAGCATAAAAAGTATCTGAAGTCGCTTAAGGTTGCTCGAAAACGCAGTGATATATAGACTAAGGGAAAATGAAGAAGCGGGGCGCGATCACCCGCTTTTTTAAAATATCTAAAATACCTATTGACATAGTAGGTGAATAGTGATAATATGTGTCCATTCCAAAGAAGTAGTGAAGGAGAATACACTACAAAAGAAAACAAGTGAGGTGTGATCACAAAGTGATCGAGCCTATATCTATCAGTGAGGGAGGACAATACTATGAGCGATTACAGATTCGAGACATTGCAGTTACATGTAGGACAGGAAGAGCCGGATCCGGCTACGGATTCAAGGGCTGTTCCGATCTATCAGACCAC
>ONVB01000310.1 GCA_900321145.1 uncultured Eubacteriales bacterium
CTTTCTCCGTACGGATCTTTCTTCATTTAAGTAAAGATTTTTTATAAGCTGCTGAGTAATGGTACTTCCTCCGGGCATGGGAGTGTGAGTCCGGAGGCCATACAATACCGCATGCAGCATGGCATCCGGCAATATTCCTTTATGCCGGAAAAACCGAGGATCCTCCCGGGTAATTAAAATCCTCCGAACATCTTTCGGAATTGAACCCACCGGAGCATACAGACTGCCCTGTCCGCGTACCTTATCAAGATATATTCGTATCGAAGCTTTTACTTTCTTCTTACTCAATTCATTTTCCCCTTTTTGAGCATTACTTTCTTTCGGCATATCCACGCTCACACACGCCGGTCTCCTCATTGAGCCTCATACCTTCCCTTAGCTTCGGCGACTCCGCCATCTTCTCCCAGATATCATAAATGTGTTCGGGGTCATACTCTTCTGTCCGCATCCTTTCAAGAAACTCATCAAATCTTATGGGCGGAGCTGTCCCCTCCGGCAGATCAAAATAACCCTGTTTTGCAAAGGTCTCAAAGATTAAGGGCGTAGTTTCGGGTACAAGATTTTTCTCCATACTTTCAAATGCGGGACAAAAGTAACGGCGGTAGCAAAGGTGATAATACTTCTTTGCATATTCCCATGCCTGAGCTGAATAATCAGGTTCATTTACGGTTATAATACAAGAGTAACAATAAGTTATGAGTAATACACGGAGTATCTCCATGGTCACCGCATCGGAGCCGGGACGTAGGTCCTTTGCTATATCAAATGCCCAAATTGAGTTATCCACAAAGCCGCAAAGCCGCTGATCCCATACAAACCGGTTGTTTCCCGCGGAGGTAATGCTGTTCGGATTTAAATAAACATTTACTGTCGCTTCGGGGACATAGCCTGTCCTTTCAGCTTCATTATCACATAAAAGATCAACAGTCAGGTTATATCCATAATCTTCATTTGCGCGGGTTCCGTTAAATCGAAGCCCATACTTTTCAATAAAAGAACGCCGGAACAGCTTTCCGTCCATGGAAAATGCTCCACTTTGCCTAAACGATTCACCTGATTCGCTGTAATATAACAAATCTCCACCACATCGCTGTACTGCTTTATTTTCAAGCATTACATTCCGAAGCTGTTCGAGAGAATCCGGAGCTGTGAATGCGTCGTCGGAATCAATACAGCTGAAATATGAATTATGAGAATTATCAATACCTGCCTGACGCGCTCCTCCGGCCCCGAGATTTTTCGGCAGCCGGAGAACACGAATATTAAGGCGTGACAAAAAAGGGGCTACCACATCGTGGTAGTCCCCTTCCGGACATTCATCGTCTATGACAAGCACATCGAGATCCTTTGCTATTGTCTGAACTGCCAGTGACTCGAGTGTTCGTCCAATTGTTGCGTGCGCACGATGAGCGGGCACTATGATATCAATTCGATCAGTCATTTTCATTATAACAATGTTACTATTCTAACGTAATGCGCCATTTGCTCCGTAGGTATCAAAATATCTGCCGTTTGAAGCCAATCGACTCCTACCATATGTATCCCATCTTCTAGTATATCCGCCTGCTACGGCATCGAGCGAATCCTTGTCCAGCTTAAAACTCTCGTTCATGCTGACACCTTCAGATTCAGCAAGTTTCTTAAGTTCATCATTTGCTTTATTAACATCTAAGTTTGACATTCGCACGCCCTCCTTTTTATTTGATTTATTAATTGTACCATACCCATCGGATACAAACAACATTTTTTCGAAAACTATGCATGTTAACTCTTGGAAAACTGTGCGAGCTGGATAAAGCATTGTTGCGAATCCTAAGGGACAATCACCAATCCTTCTGCTTCGCAGAACCGCATACTTCGTATGCTACGATTGGTGATCGTCTCTTAGATTCTTATGAATACAAAAAAACAAAAGCGATGTTTTGCAAGTAAACTTGCAACATCGCTTTTGTTTTTTGTATTCGCAACAATACTTTATCTCTTCGAAAACTGTGCGAGCGTTTAAAAAATGTGCCGGTGGCACATTTTTAGCGAAGCATCTCCGAATTCGTCAGAACCGAGGAGTCCGCTCGGTACGAGCGGGATAATCAAAAAAAGAGAAGAACACAGCGAAGCTGTAATTCTTCTCTTTTTTTGATTATCTCTTTGAGAACTGCGGTGCACGACGTGCTCCCTTGAGTCCGTATTTCTTTCTCTCCTTCATACGAGAGTCTCTTGTAAGATATCCGGCCTTCTTAAGTGCGGGTCTGTAATCACTGTTTGCTTCATTAAGCGCACGAGCGATACCATGTCTGATGGCACCAGCCTGTCCTGTGAATCCGCCACCGTATACATTAACCTGTACATCAAACTTTCCTTCTGTACCGGTAACTTCAAACGGCTGTCTAACTATAACCTTGAGTGTATCAAGTCCGAAATATTCTTCGATATCTTTTTTGTTGATCGTAATCTTTCCTGAACCGGGTGTGATGTAAACTCTTGCAACGCTGCTCTTTCTTCTGCCCGTTCCGTAAAATCTATCTGATTTAGCCACGACTTTACCTCCTATTAATACTTAATCTCGAGCTCTTCAGGCTTCTGTGCCTGATGCTTGTGATCGGGTCCTGAATAAACATGCAGCTTCTTGATCATCTCTCTTCCGAGAGGTCCCTTGGGAAGCATGCCCTTTACCGCAAGATAAATGACATCTGCACTGTTCTTGTTCATCTTTTCCTTAAGAGTAGCTTTCTTGAATCCACCGATATAATCGGAATGTGAATAATAAAGCTTGTCGTTTAATTTATTACCTGTAACCTTGATCTTGTCAGCATTGACAACTATTACATAGTCACCTGTATCGATATGGGGTGTGAAAACAGGCTTATTCTTACCTCTGAGAATCTTAGCAACCTCAGAAGAAAGACGGCCTAATGTATGTC
>ONVB01000307.1 GCA_900321145.1 uncultured Eubacteriales bacterium
AGCTGATTTCTTCTGCTTCGGCACCAACGATCTTACTCAGATGACATTCGGCTTTTCGAGAGATGATTCCGGCAAGTTCCTTGAGAGTTATTATGACACCAAGATCTTCGAGAACGATCCGTTCGCAAAGCTCGATCAGACAGGCGTAGGCAAGCTTATGGAGATGGCTATCAAGCTCGGCAAGCCGGTTAACCCGAAGCTCCACGTAGGTATCTGCGGCGAGCACGGCGGTGATCCTTCATCTGTTGAGTTCTGCCACAAGATCGGCCTTGACTATGTAAGCTGCTCACCGTTCAGAGTACCGGTAGCAAGACTTGCAGCAGCTCAGGCGGCTATTGCAAATAAGTAAGATTGTTTTCATAAGTAATAAAACTAAAGGCAGGTGCATGTTATGTGCACCTGTCTTTTATAAAAAGGACTAAAAATGAATATTATAAAAAAAGCATTCGGACAAATTGATATGAAATGGTGGAAGGTTATCGCTTTTGCCGTGGTTATGGGTGTTTACACAGGGCTTATCGCCTTGTGGGTGTCGCCGTCGTCATGGTACCATGATATCGCTGAGACGGTGGAGCGATGGATACTTCCTGCCGTTTTTGTTATAGTAAACTGCAAAAAGCCTTTGGAGGCGGCGCTTAAAACCTTTGTATTCTTCCTTATCTCGCAGCCGCTTGTATACCTGGTTCAGGTACCCTTTGCCGAGATGGGATGGGAGCTCTTTAAGTATTACAAATACTGGTTTATAGTGACTCTTCTTACCTTCCCCGGAGCCTTCATAGGCTGGTTTATAAAGAAGGACAATATATTATCGGGGCTTATACTCTCGGTTGTTCTTGTAATACTTGCCGGAACGGGAGTGATGTATGTGCGCGATTGCATGAGAGGTGAGGTGTCGCAGAACTTAGGCGGGGCGATATACTGCTTTCTTGTAGCACTGCTGCTTATCCTTGTGATCCTTTCGGACTTAAAGGCAAGGCTTACGGCTGCTTTGATCACTCTTGCATTTACGGCAGGTTTCTTTGCTTTCAAAGTCGCAAAGAACGATCCGGCGCTTGCCTTGAACGGATATCTGGACGTCGGGAAATACGGTATAACCCTTGACTGGACTGCTTCCTCGTCTGATCCCGGTGTGATCGACGCCGTGGTGGGAGAGAGCCTGTCGGGTGAGCCCGATGTCAAGATCTCGGTCTATAAGAACGGCGAGGCAGTACTTACGCTTACGGCACCCGACGGAAAGACTGTTTCTTTCGATGCAAGCTATGATAAGGAAAGGGAACCGGATTTCAAGCTCGTAGAGAAGCAATAGATACGGACTTTGATTATGTGACTTTTGTGACTTTGTGTATGATATTATCACGTCGATAAAAAAAAGATTCTTCGGGCATGCGCTATCAGAATGACAAAAAACTGCGTGTCATTCCGGGCGAAGCGGGGATCTTAAGAGGAAATGATATGGAATACAGAATAGTGGATGTGTATGATAATGAAATACCCGAGGATGTCGATCCGGATGTGATCTACTTCGGAGCATTTGAGGGAGAAAAGTGTATATCCTATGTTGCCTTCAAGCGCTCGGAGGATGATCCTCGGGAGGTTTTGTATTTGGGCGGATCCGCAAAGGGTACCGAGGAGCAGAATCTTCTCTCGGAGGCGGAGGAAGCCTTAAGGGACATGGGTATAAGATATATACGGGTGACTATAGTCGGCACTGTCGATGAGTTAGCGCCGGAGTTCTACCGTTATAAGTATGACGGGTATACGCCGCTTTCACTGAACGAGAGAATCTATGACGAAGAAAAGGAAGCTTACGTTCAGTATTGGATAAAATCATTGGATATAGACGACTGATATCATATAAGGAGGAGCAAAAAGATGGATAGTAATTTACAAAAGCAGGAGATCAAGAAGAGCTTTACATTTGATACGACGAAGAAGACTGACCTCTATGACAGTGTTTTTTCGACAAGCTTATATTCTGTAAATAAGGAGGAGGAAGTAAAGCAGAAGGACTACAAGGAGCGTATCAATGAGCTTCGCGAAAGAGAAAAGCTTATGGGCAGGAACTCCGTGTCCGTAAATAACGTGACCGGGATGACTCAAAAGACGGAGAAGAAGGGCCGTGTCGAAGTTATGGGCATGGTAGAAGAGTTTAAGGAGATCAACGAGAATAAGATGTCTGATATGGTAGGCACCGAGGCAAGTGTCAAGTTTTATGACAAGCTTGAAGATGAAGAGGCGGCTTTTAGAAAGAAGCTTACGGCTTTTGATGCCAAGGAACTCCTGAAGAATGCCAGCTATACGGTAAAGGGCAAGAAGGCTAAGAGGACCAAGCACTCTCCGAGCATGCAGGCTGTCATCGACAGAATGGACGATCTTCAGCAGGTGCTTTCGTGGAAGGTTGCCGAGTCCGACGATCTCTATGATGCCCAGGTCAACAGTATTACATCCATCCTGAGACAGGCTTCCCTTGCCTGCAGTGAGTATCTGGGAACTCACAATTCATCACGTGCCGAAGGTATGACGCGAAAAGCTATAGTACAGATAATCTATGACCAGATAAGCAAGGAGTCGGTACTTTTTGAAAAGCGTGCGAATGAATTCAAGACTGAGAGAAATAAACTGAATCGTCCCATGTGGGTTGATGTCTTTGCGGACATCAGACGAGAGAAGATAGTTCCCGGAAACGGCGTGACCATAACCAGGGGAGGTGCCGGTACCTCGGATCTTATCATAGTGGAGAAGGATGGGGTAAAGCACTACTTAAAGAGAGAAGAAAAAATGCCGGGCTTTTCGGGAGATGAAGTCATCGAGAGCTATGCAGACAGTCTGCTTCAGAAAAAAAAGCTTTATGAAGACGGAACGAGCGAATCACTTGCGGGTATTTCGAAGGATGAACAGAAGCGAAGATTAAATCTGGCCAAGTATGAGTTGAGCCTGCTCCAGGCTTTCAAGCATGCGTTAAAGAAGAGCTATTCGGCCGGCAGTGCAAGCATTATGTCAAGAGAAGGTGCAGATATACTGCTCACTACACTCAGAAAAATTATAACGTCACAGGGAGACATTCTTGAGTTCAATAATAATACTGACTTCAAAAAGACACAATTCGGAAAAGAGATAAAAATGGTTTCCGAGAAGTACGCCGCTGCCAAGAAGGCCGGAAACGAAGCCGAAATGAAGCTGTACAGGGATCAATATAAGATAATCTACAATCTTGTCAATAATATCTACAAGAGTTTGAACTCTGCGGATATCGCGACCAATATTGTCGGTATCAAAGAGGGAGACAGTATCTCCAAGCGAAATGTTGCAACATCGAGACTTGCAGAGTATCTCAAGCTTGGCGGAATAGTTGCCAAGTCCGAGATGAAGGATGTTGTGATAGACGGTGAGAATCATCGTTGTATAGAGATGGAGGATGCGGGCTCGAGTTTTACCGGTGATTTTGAGAAGCTCGAGAGAAACCATTACAATGCCGCCGGCGGTAATCCGGGCAAGGTATTTTCATATTCCGAGGAATGCCTGGAGGCTCTTACTTCACTTCAGGTATTTGATGTGATCGCGGGCCAGACCGACCGACACAGAAAGAATTATACCGTCGACGTTGAATATGTCGGTGATACGGTAGTGATGAAGAGTGTAAAAGGAATCGATAACGATATGTGCTTCGGTACACTCAGTTATGACAGGATAAAGAGCCGCAATGATGTTATGAAGTGTAACAGCATCGAAGATACAAGCGGCAATATGACGATCCCTGCCATGAGCGCCGGGCTTGCGAACAGGATTCTTTCGATAACACCTTCATTGCTTGATTACCTTATGGGTGATCTTCTGAACAAGAAGGAGAGAGATGCATTAAAGGACAGGTTCAGGGGAGTACAGAACGCGATAAGGAGACAGAAGGCCAAGGAAGATAAGATGAGGCTTAAGGGAAAGAAGTTCGTCTCCAAGTTTATCAAGGATAAGAAGGGATGGAGCGAATTAAAGGCATCACTCAACAAGGATTCCAAGAAGAAGAGAACCCGTAATCTGATCGGTAATAATTCTTATCTGAGTCCTGTATGGTGCGGAAATAAGATAGAGAGGGTTATTGACAGGGACGGTAATTCCGGACTCAAAGGTATATACAATAATTGATACAGATCAGGAGGCTTGAAATAAAGTGACATTCAGTTCGGTAACATTCTTATTTATATTTTTACCGGTTACATTTATCCTATATGCACTATGCGCGAATATTCACTTAAGAAATGCTATACTTGTTGCGGCAAGTATAGCTTTCTATGCTTACGGGGAACCTGTAGCCGTTATGATCATGCTTATATCCATAGTCTTAAATTATCTCTTCGGCAGACTTGCCGCACGGGAAAAGCATGATAAGGCCGCAGTCGTTTTCGCGGTACTGCTTAACATCGGCCTGCTTATAGCATATAAGTATACAGGGTTCTTCGCCGAGACCTTCAACAATATCACCGGACTTTCCGTACCGGTTCCGCATATCAGGCTGCCCATAGGTATATCCTTCTTTACATTTCAGGGCTTGAGCTATGTGATAGATGTGTACAGGAACAAGGATTATGTGCAGAAGAATCTCTTTTCCGTTCTGCTCTACATATCCTTCTTCCCTCAGCTCATAGCGGGACCTATCGTAAGATATGAGGATATAGCCTCTCAGCTTCATGAAAGAGAATTCTCTGCCGACAGGGTAAGCCGAGGGCTTATAAGGTTTATATTCGGTCTCGGTAAGAAGGTTCTCATAGCCAATCAGATGGGCTTTGTGGCCGATACGGTGTTTAAGTTCGCACCCGAAGATATAGGCATAGGCGCCGCATGGCTTGGCGCAGTGTGCTACACACTTCAGATATTCTTTGATTTCTCGGGCTACAGTGATATGGCCATAGGTCTTGGCTGCTGTTTCGGCTTCGATTTCAGGGAGAATTTCAACTATCCCTTTGTTTCGGGAACTATCCAGGAGTTCTGGAGAAGATGGCATATCTCGCTTTCCACATGGTTCAAGGAATATGTGTATATTCCGCTCGGAGGAAACAGAAAGGGCAAGACAAGAACGGTCGTAAACAAGCTTGTCGTGTTCTTCCTGACAGGCTTCTGGCATGGTGCAAACTTCACATTTATAGTGTGGGGTATGTGGCACGGTCTGTGTCAGATGCTTGAGACTTATCAGATAATCCCCACGAAGAAGAAATGGTTCAAGGGCATAGGACATGTGTATACTATGCTTGTCGTGATCCTCGGATTTGTGGTATTTCGTGCGGATACGCTGTCACAGGGCTTCGGGATCATAGCGGATATGTTCAACGGAAATGCGGGAAGCGCTTCGGTTAATGCTCAGATTTTTGCCTGTACCAATCTGCTGTTTATCATGTCGCTTTTCTTTGCGGTAATTCTTTCGACACCGGTATTCAGACTTATAAAGGAGAAGGTCAGCGCTTCGAAGTTTGCCGCGGCGGGAAGCTATATTGCTTACGCGGGTTCGCTTTTGATATTTGCGCTGTCGATCCTTTCGCTTGTGTCGAGCAAATATAATCCGTTTATATATTTCAGGTTCTAAGGAGGTGCGTAGGATATGAAGAAAGCATTCAAGATCATCTACATAATCATATTCTTTATCATCTGTGCGGCGCCTCTTTGCCTTATGCCCATAGCACCGAGTAACGCGGAGATAGAGAAAAGGGAATTGACCAAATTTCCGGCATATATGGAAGAAGGCAG
>ONVB01000304.1 GCA_900321145.1 uncultured Eubacteriales bacterium
GAAGACCAAGAACAATCCCGTTCTTATCGGTGAGCCGGGTGTAGGTAAGACCGCTGCCATAGAGGGCCTGGCACAGCGTATAGTGCGTGGCGATGTGCCTGATTCATTGAAGAATAAGGATATATTTGCCCTGGATATGGGTGCCATGCTCGCCGGCGCGAAGTACAGGGGCGAGTTCGAGGAGAGACTTAAGGCGGTTCTTGATGATGTGAAGAATTCCGACGGTCAGATAATCCTCTTTATAGATGAGCTTCATACCATAGTCGGAGCGGGCAAGACGGAAGGGTCGATGGATGCGGGAAATATGCTCAAGCCCATGCTCGCAAGAGGTGAGCTGCACTGCATAGGTGCCACCACCTTAGATGAGTACAGGAAGTACATAGAGAAGGATGCGGCGCTTGAGAGACGTTTCCAGCCCGTTATGGTGGACGAGCCGACCGTTGAGGACACCATATCCATCTTAAGAGGTATCAAGAATCGCTATGAAGTATTCCACGGAGTCAAGATAAGCGACGGCGCTTTAGTTTCGGCGGCGGTCCTTTCAAACCGTTATATAACCGACAGGTTCCTGCCGGACAAGGCCATCGACCTTGTGGATGAGGCCTGCGCCATGATCAAGACCGAGCTTGACTCCATGCCAGCAGAGCTTGATGAGATAAGCAGGAAGATCATGCAGCTTGAGATAGAAGAAGCTGCGTTAAAGAACGAGGAGGATTCGCTCTCAAAGGACAGGCTTCTTCATCTTCAGGAGGAACTTGAGGAGCTTAAATCCAAGTCGGCCGATTTAAGAGCTATATGGGAAAATGAAAAGAAGGGTGTCGAACGTGTTAGACAGCTTCGGGAGGAAAGAGAGGAAGTCGAGAACAAGATCCAGATAGCTCAGAGAAATTACGACCTGAACAAGGCGGCTGAGCTGACCTACGGCAGACTTCCTGCCATAGATAAGGAGATCGCGGAGCTCGAGGCCAAGGTAAATGCAAAGCAGATGACCTTAGTCCACGAGACTGTCACGGACGAGGAGATAGCAAAGATAGTTTCAAAATGGACCGGCATACCTGTAGCAAAGCTCACTGAGGGCGAGAGGAACAAGACACTGCATCTGTCGGATGAGCTTCACAAGAGAGTGATAGGACAGAACGAGGCAGTGGAGCTGGTATCTGATTCTATAATCAGGTCAAAGGCAGGCATAAAGGATCCGACCAAGCCGATCGGTTCATTTCTCTTCCTTGGACCTACAGGTGTGGGCAAGACGGAGCTTGCGAAGACTCTGGCGGCTTCGCTTTTTGACAACGAAGCGAACATGGTCCGCATAGATATGAGCGAGTATATGGAGAAGCACAGCGTGGCAAGGCTTATCGGAGCGCCTCCGGGATATGTGGGCTATGACGAGGGAGGACAGCTCACTGAGGCTGTCAGGAGAAAGCCGTACAGCGTGGTACTCTTCGATGAGGTGGAGAAGGCACATCCGGATGTGTTCAATGTACTGCTTCAGGTGCTTGATGACGGGCGCATAACCGACTCTAAGGGCAAGACGGTAGACTTCAAGAATACCATACTGATCATGACTTCGAATATAGGCTCGGACTTCCTGCTTGACGGAATAGACGCAAACGGCAACATAAGGCCGGAGGCGGCTACGGGTGTCATGGGACTCTTAAGGGATCATTTCAGACCGGAGTTTTTGAACAGGCTTGATGAGATCATCATGTTTAAGCCGTTAGACAAGGCAGCCATCGGAGATATAGTCGAGCTTCTGCTCAGGGATCTTGATTCGAGACTTGCGGACAGGGAGCTTAAGCTTTCGTTAACGGATGCGGCCAAGGACCTGATCATAAAGGAGGGCTACGATCCTCACTACGGTGCAAGACCGCTGAAGAGATATATACAGAAGAATGTGGAGACGCTTGCGGCACGGAAGATACTCGCGGGCAATCTTCACGAGGGCGATACGATCACGATCGATGCCTCGGAGGGCAGTTTGATCGCGGTATGATTTACGAGGGTGCGCATGCTTTAAGCGGCGCACCCTTCGTTTTGTTTGGGGTTGTAATAGGGTGCCTTTTATTGTAAAATAAAAAAAACGGATCGGGGGTGGATATATGGCTTTGAAAAGGAATATACACAGATCGATAGTGCTGGCAGCGGCCTTTGTTTTTATGCTGACAGCGCTTGCGGGGTGTAAGGCGAATCCTGAGGATTTCCATGTAAACGGCCTGAGCATAACCCTGACCTCCGACTTTAAGGAAGGTAAGATGAATGAGTTTACCGTATATTTAAAGGCGAGCGATGTCGCATTTACGGCAAATGAAGAGACCTCCGATTCCCTTATGAGAAACGGATATAATATAAGCACCCTCGAGGATTACTGTGCCGCGGTCATAAATAAGAACGGGCAGCGCTCGTCCGATATGAACCGCAGAAACAGCTACTATTATTTTGTGAATGAAGCCGATAACGGGGGGACCTCCTACACCTATATCAACTGTATGTTCAAGGGCTCGGCGTCGTTCTGGATATGCAAATTTGTTGTCAAGTCAAGCGATTATGATGGCTATAAGGAGAAGTTATTTGCCTGGGCGGATACGATCAAGGTGGAGTAGTATGACACCTGAGGTGCGTACCGTCCTGAGCAACATATAAAGATTCTTCGGGCTTAACGAAGCGAAGGATCTTTTTTTTTGCTCACTTGTTGTTGATGCTTTGTAGTCGCAGCGTGCCGGATGTGTTGGTTTTCCGTCATCCTTAAAAAAACAAGTTAAAAATAGTGGAGTTTTTTTGGGAGATGTTATATAATTATTTGGACTATATGTATGATACAAGGGGCCGAAAGCTTTTGACCTCCGACATCGTATAAATTTACGTAACATAATTAAACAGGGGGACTTTCATGAGAAAGACAAAGATAGTTTGCACCTTAGGTCCGGCTACTGACGATGAGTCGGTTTTGAGAGCTCTGATAGAGGAGGGAATGAACGTCGCGAGGCTGAATTTCTCGCACGGTACCCACGAGGAGCATAAGAAGCGCATGGATATGGTCAAGAAGCTTCGTGCGGAGCTTGACAAACCGGTAGCGCTGCTTCTTGATACCAAGGGTCCCGAGATAAGGACCGGGGACTTCGAGGGTGGAAAGGTCGAGGTTAAGGCAGGAGACTTCTTTA
>ONVB01000303.1 GCA_900321145.1 uncultured Eubacteriales bacterium
AATAACCTATATCTCTTTCTTCTTTTCATTTTCCATATAATCAAAGCATGAGAATATCTTATCCACATATGCCCTGTCGAGCTTCGGAGTGATAAGGCTCACAACCGGAACTATGATCATACCTGCGATCATGGCAAATGCACCGCAGTTGATCGGACTCTTTAACACAGCCGGGAAGATATCCGGCACGAGCATATTTAAGAGCATGATCACCGAACCGAAGATGAAGTTTACAAAAACCGCGATCTTCGTGATGCCCTTGAAGAACAGCGAAAGCATATAAGGTGCAAGGAAGGAACCTGCCAAAGCGCCCCATGAGACGCCCATAAGCTGAGCGATGAAGGTCACCTTACTCTTGTACTGGATAACGGCTATCACTGCCGAGATCACTATAAATACCACGATAAATACTCTCATTATGAGAACCTGCTTCTTCTCCTTCATGTTCTTAGCGAAGGTTCCCTTGATCAGATCAAGCGTAAGTGTCGAGCTTGATGTCAGCACCAGAGATGAAAGAGTACTCATGGAAGCCGAGAGCACGAGTATAAGCACCAAAGCTATAAGCACTGTAGGAAGCTTCTCGAGCATAGCCGGAACAACCGCATCATAACCTACATTTGCAACGTCTATATCATAGAGACGACCGAAACCGCCGAGGAAGTAGCACCCGCCTGCAACGATAATGGCAAATATCGTTGAGATCACGGTACCCTTCTCTATAGCCTTGGTATCCTTTATCGCATAGAACTTCTGAACCATCTGCGGAAGTCCCCAGGTACCGAGCGAGGTAAGGATCACTACGCACAGCAGCGAGAACGGATCCGGACCGAAGAAGCTTGCGAATACACCCGGCGTGGTCGATACAGCCTCATCCTGCACATTTGCAAGACCCTTTATAGCCTCGAGGAAACCACCGTTTGAATTGAGCACAGCCGCGATTACCGCAACTATACCAAAGAGCATTACTATACCCTGAATAAAGTCGTTCATAGCTGTAGCCATATAACCGCCTGCGATAACATATACACCTGTCAGTACAGCCATGACCACGATGCAGACCGTATAGTCTATATTGAAAGCCATACCGAACACTCTTGAAAGTCCGTTGTAAAGTGATGCAGTGTAAGGTATAAGGAATATAAATACAATGATCGATGCTATGATCTTCAGGAACTTTGAGTCAAAGCGCTGTCCGAAGAACTCGGGCATGGTCTTTGAATCAAGGTAATGAGTCATGGTCCTCGTCCTTCTTCCAAGGATAAGCCACGGGAGAAGCGATCCGATAAACGCATTGCCCAAACCTATCCAGGTTGACGCAAGTCCGAATTTCCATCCGAACTGTCCGGCATAACCTATAAAGATAACCGCCGAGAAGTATGATGTACCGTAGGCAAAGGCTGTAAGCCACGGGCCTACGCTCCTTCCTCCGAGTACAAAACCGTTTACATCAGTTGCATTTTTTCTGCAGTAGAGTCCCACTCCGACCATCACGCCGAAGAACACCACGAGCATCACGATCTTGATTGCCATGATAAATGTTTCCTTTCTCTATGTATTATATAAAATCCACTCCGGATCCGCACAGGGCGAATCCGTTTTATCTTTTGTATATCGTCACTCTGATGCTTTATCGCTAAACCGCTTTAACGCATTAAAGCAACGACTTAGACAGTATGCCACAGACACAGTAAAATGTCAACCGAAATATTATGCTTCGACTGCTGGTTGGCACATAATAAAAGAGCCCGAGGGATTATATCTGTTTGATATGGGCTCAGGCTCTTCTACTTAATATCATATATTATTTTTAAGCTTTCTCGATTTTTATCGCGCAGACCTTATACTCCGGTATGCGGGCATATTTATCTAAAGCTGCATTTGTAAGTACGTTTGCATTACCGTCCGGGAAGTGGAAGGGCATCCAGGTCTCATGCGGAGATACCTTGTCTCCCACTCTGGCGGTGGTGATTATGCTTCCTCTTCTTGAGGTGGCGCGTACCTTGTCTCCGTTTTCAATGCCGAGTCTTGCGGCATCCTCCTCATTGATCTCTATGAACGAGTGGCCTTCACGCTCCATAAGGCCCGGCGTCTTGCCGGTCATGGCTCTGGTGTTGTAATGATACAGGATACGCCCCGTCATAAGGATGAAAGGATACTCCTCGTCGGGAACTTCGGCGCTCGGGATATACTCTGCCGGGTAAAACCAGCCGAGTCCTCTGGTGAACTTTCCTACATGAAGTATGGGCGTACCGGGGTGCTTCTTTCCGGTGCACGGCCACTGAAGTCCGCCCTCCCTGTCAAGCCTGCGATGACTGATACCCGCAAAGCTCGGTGTAAGCGAGGCTATCTCTTCCATGATCTCCTCAGCCGTCATATAAGGCTGCTCATAGCCCATACAGTTCATAATGTCGATAAAGATGTCTGTGTCAAGACGCATATCTCCATCCAGGTTCACGGCACGGCGCACACGCTGTACTCTTCTTTCGGTGTTGGAGAAGGTGCCCTCTTTTTCGGCATAGCTCTTGCCGGGAAGGACCACATCGGCAAGCTCGGCCGTCTCTGTCATAAACAGGTCATCCACCACCAGGAAGTCCAGGCTTTCCAAAGCCTTACGCACATGGTTTTGATCGGCGTCCGTGACTATCGGATCCTCACCGAATATAAAGAGTCCTCTTATCTCTTTTCTGATCGCCGCACCGAAGACATCCGTCGCAAAAACGCCCGGCTTTTTGTTGAGCTCCACGCCCCAGGCCTTCTCGAACTTCTCCATGGCAGCCGGATCCGTGATCTTCTGATATCCTGTGAAATGTCCCGGCATGGCACCCATGTCGCAGGCGCCCTGCACGTTGTTCTGTCCTCTTAGCGGATTCACTCCGCAGCCGCTCTTTCCGAGCTTCCCCACCATCATGGCCATATTGGACATGCTCATAACACCCTCCGTTCCGGTCGAGTGTTCGGTCACACCCAGGCAGTAAATAATGGGTGCCTTAGCCGCCTTGGCATACATCCTTGCAGCCTCGCGCAGGTGATCAGGATCGATATGGCAGATCTCACCCACCTTCTCCGGAGTATATTCCATAACTATCTTCTTTAATTCCTCAAAGCCTTCCGTGCGCTCCTTTATGAACTCTTCATCCACATAGCCCTCATTGATAAAGACGTTCATCATGCCGTTCGCAAAGGCTACATTTGTTCCGGGCTTAAGCTTCAGGTGAACATCCGCCACCTCGGAAAGCCCTATATCCCTCGGATCGACCACGATCAGTCTCGTACCTCTGGCAACAGCCTGACGGATCTGCATACCAACTACCGGATGAGCTTCCTCAGGATTCGAACCGACCAGCATGATAACATCCACGTCTCCGGTTATATCTCCGATAGGGTTGGTCATGGCACCGCTTCCCAAGGTCATGGCAAGTCCGTGAACCGAAGCCGAGTGGCACACGCGTGCGCAGTTGTCCACATTATTGGTTCCGAAGGCGCAGCGGACCATCTTCTGCAGCATATATATGTCTTCGTTTGTGGAACGCGAACAGGCAAAACCGGCCAGCGAATCCGGACCGTACTCCTTCTTTATCTGAAGAAATCTCGATGCGATAAGCTCCATAGCCTCATCCCAGCTTGCCGGTTCAAACTCTCCGGTCTCCTTGTTCTTGATAAGGGGTGTCTTCAGCCTCTCGGGAGAATGCACGAAGTTAAATGAACCGAAGCGTCCCTTTACGCAGAGCATTCCCTTATTTGAGGGACCGTCCGCAGGCTCCACGTCCACTATGGTATTATCCTTTACTACCAAATAGTACTGACAACCCGTCGCACAGTGCGGACAGGTGGTAAGCACCTTGTTCACACGGCCCGAATGGTACTTCTTACGGTTCTTGGCAACCAGCGCTCCCGTAGGACAGGCCTGCGCACAGTTTCCGCAGGATTCACAGTCCGTACTCTTCCAGTCAGGACCGAAGGGCGCATCTATAAGCGTTCTTGTACCTATCTTAGCATTGTGCAGAACACCGTTTCCCGCAACCTTATTACAGGTGCTCACGCAGCGCTGACAGTTTATGCAAAGCTCAGGATAGTATGTCAGGAACGGATTCTCCTTCTTTGCGGGGAGCTTGGCTCCGCCGCCGGAATACACGGACTCCGTGATCTCATACTCGTTTGCTAAATCCTGCAGACGGCAGTCACCTGTCTTTACGCAGGAAAAGCACCTGACATCATGATTGGCAAGCAGCATATTTAACACCTGCTTGCGGCTCTTTATAACACGATCGGTATCGGTTCTGACAACCATCCCGTCCTTCACCTTTGTGTTGCACGAAGTGATCAGATGATCGTGTCCTTCAACCTCAACAACGCACATCTTACATGCGCCTATCTCGTTCACTCCCTTTAAGTAGCAGAGTGTGGGGATCTTTACCTCAGCATTCTTAGCTGCTTCAAGTATGGTTATATTATCATCGCATTTGATCGTATTTCCGTCTATGGTAACTTGAACTTTCATACCCTTCCTCCTTCCACGACACCGCAGCCGAAGTGGTCGCAGCGCAGGCACTTTCTGCACTCCTGCATAGCCTCATCGTAGGTCATACCGTTCTCGACAGGCTCAAAGTTCTTCTTTCTTTCTCTGGCCGAGCGCTCGGTCAAATGTACCCTTCCGACATGGGTACGATCGTTCTCCTTGGGCTCCGGGTAATCTATGGCGCCGAGTATCTTATGATGATATCCGAGGAATTCGTCTATATTTATCGCGGCTACCTTGCCTGCTCCCACAGCCTTGATAACAGTAGCCGGTCCGAACACGCAGTCACCGCCCGCGAATACATTTTCATAGCTCTTTAACCTTGCGGTCGGAAGTATCTTGAATGTCTTGCGCCTCTCATCCACATCATACTCTGTAAACGGCGCCGACACGATATCCTGACCGATGGCTATAAGAACGACCTCGCACGGAATGACCTTCTTGTCCTCATTGGCATTTTTAACACTCGGTTTTCCGCCCTTATATACTGATATGATCTGCGGCTGCATCTCAAAGCCGCATACATTGTTATTTTCATCCTTTATGATAGCTTCGGGGGCGTTCAGAGTAAGAAGCTCCACGCCCTCTTCTATAGCTCCCTGTATCTCGCTCGGAAGTGCGGTCATATCTATCTGACGCCTCCTGTAGACAACAGTAACCTCTGAAGCCTTGCAGCGCACGGCACTCCTGCACGCATCCATCGCCACATTTCCTCCTCCGATGACCACCACACGCTTTCCGGAAAAGTCGGGTATATCCCCGCGCCCTATGCGCCCGAGGATATCCACTGCAGAGTATACTCCGTTCGCATCCGAACCCGGAACATCCACGCTCTTTCCGGCCTGAGCGCCTATCGAAATATATACCGCATCGTACTCCTCGCGGATAGCATCCATGGTTATATCCTTCGGTATCTCCGTGTTGTACTTCACCTCTATATTGCCCGTGGAGAGGATGGCTGTTATATCCTGATCCAGTCTGTCCTTCGGCAGGCGGTAGTTCGGTATGCCGTATCTGAGCATGCCGCCCAAATGATCGTTCTTTTCAAATATAACTACCTTGTGTCCCATAAGCGACAGATAGTAAGCCGCCGTAAGTCCGGAAGGACCGCCGCCCACAACCGCAACCTTCTTGCCTGTGGATACATTGCATTCGGGCACCTTCACCTGATCCGCCGATATCTGATCGACAGCGTATTTCTTCAATCCGCGGATATTGACAGGACTGTCAAGGAAGTCACGGCGGCACTTCTCCTCACACGGATGCTCACAGATAAACGCACAGGCTGTCGGAAACGGATTATCAAGACGAATGCAGTTTATCGCATCAGCATACCTGTGCTCACCGATCAAAGCGATATAATTCGGGATATCCACATGCGCGGGACAGTATGAAACGCAGGGTATCTTCTGCCCCACCTCGCTCTGGCAGCGGTGATTCTCTATATGGCTCATATACTCATCATGAAAGAGCTCCACGCTCTCAAGCACGGTTCTCGCCGCCTCATAGCCTATAGCGCAGTCAGCAGTGTCCTCTATCATATGGCAGAGTTCTACCATATCCTCGAACACCTTCATGTCTGCTTCTCCCTCTACGATGGAGCTCATCATATGCTCCACCTCCTCAAGTCCGTCACGACACGGCACACACTTGCCGCAGGTCTGACTCCTTGCACTCTGAAGGAACGAAAGCTGTACCGCTATGGGACATACCCCCGGCGGGTTCCCCTTTACTCGCTTTACAAAGCGGTCGAGGAACTTCATAGTCTTTTCGTTCATTTCATTCTTATAGATAACAGTCTGCGAATGCATGAAAGAAACCCTCCTTATCTTATGATCAAGCAGGGCAGACACTGTCAACCCTGCTTGCGTGCCGCCTGCGCTCCTGTCGGCAAATGTTCAGGTTACGCGAGTGCGCACTAACGGCGAAAATGTAAGCGCTTACATTATACATCCCGCATAATACAATTACAAGTTTTTTTTACAATATAATGATATATCCCTATTCCTGTTCTGTGGGCGGGCGCCGGTAAGGAACTATCTCTATGACAGGCTCTACAGTGCTCAGGCAGCGTAGACAACCTTGCCGCCGCATATGGTAAAGTGCACCTTACCGGGGAGCTCCCAGCCCGCAAACGGGCTGTTTGAAGCCTTTGATGCATGTTCATCGAAGGTCCATAACTCATTTTCACCAAAGATAACAATATCAGCCGGCTCTCCGGGGCGTATGCTTCCGGGGAGCATACGGTAAAACCCGGCCGGATTCCTACTCATAAGCTCTATAAGCTTTATAAGCGATATATGTCCCGGCTGCACAAGTTCTTTTATACCCAAAGCAAGCGAGGTCTCAAGACCTGTTATGCCGCTCGGCGCTTTGTCGAGCGGTTTTGCTTTCTCTTCATCACTGTGAGGAGCATGGTCGGTGACTATCATATCTATAGTCCCGTCCTTTATGCCCTCTATGATCGCAAGCCTGTCCTCCTCAGTCCTCACAGGAGGGTTCATGCGGGCATTCGTCCCGTACTTTAATACAGATTCCTCGGTGAGTGTAAAATGATGAGGAGTCGCTTCGGCGTGTATATCCGCGCCAAGCTGCTTAGCCGTCCTTACAAAGGCAACGCTGTTCTTTGAACTGATATGCTGAATGCACAAGCTCGCTCCCGTCTCTATGGCAAGGGCGCAGTCCCGTGCCACCATCACATCCTCCGCCGTTCTTGAAGCACCACCATAGTCTAACTGCTTAGACACTTCTCCCATATTCACTCCCGGCTGTTTAATAAATGCAGGATCCTCCTCGTGAAGGCTAATGGGCAGATCAAGCTCCTTAGCCTTTATCATCGCCTCAAAAAGAAGTGCCTCATCCATTATGGGCAAACCGTCATCCGTAAAGCCCATGGCTCCGTTTTCGGCAAGAAGCTCCATATCGACAAGCTCCTTTCCTTCCATACCCTTGGTAACCGTTGCGGTCTGGAGTACGTTTATCCCTGTCTTTTCGCCTTTTTTCTGGATATATTCAAGAGTCTCCACATTATCCACAACAGGCTTTGTATTTGCCATACAGATAACGGTCGTGACTCCGCCCCTTGCGGCTGCCTTTGCTCCGGATTCTATATCCTCCTTGTAAGTAAAGCCCGGATCCCTGAAATGTACATGCGCATCCACAAGTCCCGGTGCCACGACAAGTCCCGTGGCATCTATAACCTCGGTGTCATCGGCCATCTCGCTTAAAGGAATATCCTTCTCTACCCTTGCTATCATGCTGTCACCGATAAGCACGTCCATGACCTCGTCGATCTGTGCAACCGGGTCTACCACTCTTCCGTTCTTTATAAGTATCATCAGATCATCTCCTCCGGTTTAAATACCTCATCAAATCGCTCCGCACTCAAGAAACCGAGCTTAACGCAGGCTTCCTTTAAGGATATGTTCTCCCTGTAGGCAAGCTTGGCGGTCTTTGCCGCATTTTCATAACCGATATACGGATTAAGCGCTGTCACAAGCATAAGTGAATTATACAGGTTGTTCTTCATCTTCTCACGATCGGCCTTTATCCCGACGGCGCAGTTTGAGTTAAATGCTCTTATGGAATCCGCAAGCAGCCTCGCCGACTGAAGGAAGTTATAAGCTATCACCGGCATAAATACATTCAGTTCAAAGTTGCCCTGGGAAGCAGCCATACCGACGGCCGCATCGTTGCCCATGACCTGAACCGCGACCATGGTCACCTGCTCACACTGTGTAGGATTCACCTTTCCGGGCATGATGGAGCTTCCCGGCTCATTTTCGGGTATGCTTATCTCACCGAGACCGCATCTCGGCCCGCTCGAAAGCCATCTCACATCATTTGCTATCTTCATCATATCCGCGGCAAGAGCCTTAAGCGCGCCGTGCGCAAATACCATCTCATCTTTGGAGGTTAAAGCATGGAACTTATTCTCTGCAGTCTTGAAATCCTTGCCGGTAAGCCTGCTTACCTCCTCAGCAACCTTCACGTCAAAGCCCGCCGGTGCATTTAACCCGGTACCGACTGCGGTACCGCCTAAGGCAAGTGCCTTTAGCTCCTCCGTCGCAAGCTTTATCATCCTCTCCGCCTGTATGAGCGAAGCTCTCCAGCCGCTTATCTCCTGTGCGAAGCTGATGGGTACCGCGTCCTGAAGATGTGTACGCCCGCTCTTTACGGCATCGCGGTTTTCCTCCTCAAGCCTTGCGAAGGTAGTGCAAAGCTCCCCGATAGCCGGGATCAGCTCGTCCTCTATCGTCATCACAGCCGCAATATGCATGGCAGTCGGATATGTATCGTTGCTCGACTGGCTCATATTTATATCATCGTTCGGGTGAAGCAGCTTCTCTCCGAGTATCTCGTTTCCCCGGCCCGCTATAACCTCATTGGCGTTCATATTTGACTGCGTACCGCTTCCTGTCTGGAAAACCACCAGCGGAAAATGCTCCATAAGAGCACCGCTCCTCACCTCGCCGCAGGCCTTTACGACTGCCTCAAGCTTCCTGTCAGTCATCCTGTCCGGCTTTAAGGCATGATTTGCCCTTGCCGCAGCCTCCTTGAGTATACCGAAGGCCTTGATTATCTCCTCGGGCATAGTCTCTCTTCCCACTCCTATCGGGAAATTCATACGGCTTCGCTCCGTCTGTGCCGCCCAGTATCTGTCGGCCGGAACCTTCACCTCACCCATTGAATCATGCTCAATCCTGTATTCCACTTTATTTCCTCCTGTATTTTAAGCTTCTTCATTCATGCACAAATCTACATACGCGACAGCGTCGTCATCCTCCTTGCGGTCTCCCTGTCGCATGGCTTGTCACCATACCTTACCTGCTCATACATGGCGCTTAATTCATCTATATCATCGAGTTCGTGGCTGTCTATTATCCTCTTTATATCCCCGCAGGTCATAGTCCTGTCGGGAAGAAATGTATCGCGGTGCCGCAAAACTCTGAGCTTATAGGCCCGCCTGGCCGTCTCCTCGGGTGTTCGTGCCAGGCTGAACCTGCGCTTTTTTCCTTCATCCTTTTTGCCCTTATCCTTAAGCCTGCCGGAAGAAACAGCCTCAACCACATCCCCGGTTTTAACCTGCCTCATCATAAGCCATTTCACAAAGCGTATCAGAAGCTTTATCATGATATAGATAAATACCGTGATCGCTGCCAGCCTTATGATAAGGTCGATCATCTTAACCAATGTCCCGGCCTCCGCCTCCACATTTTCAAGGGCGGCCCTTCCGGCCATCGCTTCACTGTCATCAAGCTTTCCTATCAGGAAGAGAAAGGTTATGAAGAGATATTTAAAGAAGTAAAACATGATCTTCACCACCGAGACTATAACTCTTCGTACTGCCTCTACGGATGCCGATACATCTATCACCTGTCCGAGCAGCATGCCTACAGTCATAAGTATTATCACAAAGCCGACTATATAACTGTTTGAGGTGAGCATCGACTTCACCGGAAGTCCCGTTACATCCTTTGTGGACTCCATATATTTTTCTATACCGTCCACATAAAGGACTATCAGATAATTTATAAATATAAGCACCGAACAGGCGTAGCTTATGTTCATAAGAAGCGCGCTGTTTAAGTATATGCCCATCAGATGGACAATGACAGCTATGAGTATCTTCTCCCACGGTGCCTCATCATAAGGCTTCAGGGTACTTCCGCGCCCTATGTAAAAAAGCGAACCGCCGTCAAGCAGAAAACAGATTATCATAAGTATCACACTGTCCGCAAGCGAAAACGGAAGGAAAAAGCACACCGCCGCAAGAGCCGCATGCGAAAGCACCACCCATATCCCTCTGTCAAGGCACTCCCTGATCATATATGATATAACACACAGCAAAAAGGTCACGACGCACACAGGCAACCCGCCGTTTTCATTTTTCACAAAGAAAAGCTCCGCGAAGAAAATAAGAGCAACCAGGGTATAGAAGGTTTCAAGCAGCCGCAATGCTCTCCTGGCAAGGAAAAGACTATGCTTCATCTATGCGCACCTCCAATCCCCTTATGTAATTACGCACACATATTCCTTTATCTATATCATAGTACGGAGCGATCATATACAGATCTGCTCCTCTTTGCTGCATGGCGTCGAGCACGCTTATCATATCCTCCTTCATGTATGAAGAAATGACAACATAAGTGGTTGAGCTGTCTGTTTTTTTAAGCTCTTCCTCCAACAGATTTATAAAATACCCGGCACCGGCGCTTCCCGAAAGCCTCGATAAGTACCTGTCACAGGTAAGGCCATGCTCCTTGGAGGCTCCCCAGTCGACATAACCGGTATCTCCGGTGATCACATCCGTTCCGTTGGATATGAGTTCGACAGGGATTCCTGCATCCGTCAGCTTCTCGATCATCGTACTTGCTATGGACACGCACAGCTCATACATGCTCCGCGACTTGACCATCACATTCGGCTCCACGTTGAGCATAAGCTTTACCCTGTGCTCGGCTGTGTAACCGTACAGATTGACTATCGGATACTCCTGCCTGGCAGAAGCCTTCCAGTTTATACTCCTTACGGGATCCGTGCTCATATACTCTCTCATCCCGCGGAACAAAAAAGGATCCTCTGTTATACTTCGTCTCGCCTGGATCTCTCCGGTGATCGTGGCTATAAGCTCCCTTTCCTCCTTAAGATCAAGCTTCTTCGGAAGCACATATACACAGGTGTCGCAATCATCCGTCTTGGCATAAGTTCCGTTTAAGAAGAGCGACTTCGAGATTATATTCATGGAGGATATGGTGTAAAAGCCCCTGCTTCCCGCGGTGAAGGCAAAGGTACGCTTGATCCTCTGTGCGCCCATCACGGAGTACACATCGTTTCTGTGATAGTGATCCGTGACCGAGGAGTTCTTTGCATCCTCAAATGTAAAGCTCTTGGGGGCCGAGAACTTCACATGTAATATCGGCAGCGGCAGCTTCTTTGAATTGGTCACGCTCTCGGTGAGCGTTCCGCTCCCTCCCGCCACAACATATTCCTCATTAAAATTAAGCTCTACATCCAGCCTGTAATCCCACAGCTTTCTGTAGAGCCTGCTCTGTATCGCATATATTATTATCCCGATAAAAACCGCTAATACAAGCTGCACCTTATCTACTCCATTCCTCCACGGGAACCTCTGTCCCGGAAATAAGCATGTCAAGCAGCCTTGCGCTCTCATTCTTAAGTCCCGAACCTGCCAGCCTGTGCGCCCACACAAAGGGTACAAGATACTTTATATCATCCGGTGTCACGTAGTCTCTGCCTCTTATGGCGGCGTAGCTCTGTGCACACGCCACAAGCGCGAGCACCGCTCTGCCGCTCACCCCGTTTCTGAAACCGGAGCTTTCTCTTGTGGCATTTGCCAGTCTGATGATATACCTTCGGCACTCCTTGTGTACATGTATCTTTCTCACGCTCTTTTGAATCTTGGTGAGCACTTCATTAGTCATCACGCTCTCGAGTCTCTCTATGGGCTCATCATTCATAAACCTGTCGATAAGCGCAAGCTCCTCTTCCTCGTTAAGTCTCCCGAGAGAAAGCCTCATGGTGAAACGGTCAAGCTGAGCCTCCGGCAGCGGGTAAGTACCCGTAGTCTCAACAGGATTCTGAGTAGCTATGACCATAAATGTATCGGACAGCGGAAGTCTGTTTCCGTCTATCGTGACCTGTCTTTCCTGCATCGCTTCGAGCAAAGCGGACTGAGTTCTCGGAGTCGCGCGGTTTATCTCATCCGCAAGCAGGATATCCGTAAAAACCGGTCCCCTGACAAGTACAAACTCTCCGCTTTTCTGATTATAGATATTAAGTCCAGTCACATCGGAGGGCATAAGGTCGGGCGTGAACTGGATACGGCGCATCTCCCCCGCCAAAAGGGCACTTACCGTCCGTGCGAGCATAGTTTTACCGGTGCCCGGCAGGTCCTCAATAAGCACATGTCCTCCCGCGTAAAGAGCGGTAAGAAGAAGTCTTATCTCTTCATCCTTTCCGACTATGACCGAAGCTGCCGCCTTCACGAAGCTGTCGGACTTTTCCTTTATCTTTGCTGCATCCATCTGTTATCATTCCTCTGCATCACGCAAGATAGTATTCATCTTAAGTTCTTCCCCTGTAGGTGGTTGCCCTTCTCTTCTCCGGCTTTTCCGGAAATGCCCTCTCCGGAGGGATAACCTCCACATCTTCATCCGCAAGGACAGGGTTCGAATAATCCATACTGTCGTACTTTTGCGCCAGGTCATCCATATTCATCTCATCGTAAGCCGAAGCCGTATCATATATATCTTCATCATCGTACTTACTCATAAGATCCGAGAGTCCGCCGTCGTTCCTTGCCACGCCGAGTCTCGGCAGCTTATATCTCCTGCCCTTCTTCTCCAAATACCTGTAAGCGATCATAAAAGTCTGCTCGTCAAAGCCCGTCATAAATGTATTGTTGATATACTCCACGCAGGCATCTATCGAAGCAAAGCGCTCGGGCTTTGTCTCCCTCATGATCTGGTCGAAAGCCTCAAAGCATATACGCTCCTGCATAGCGAAATCGGATGATATCTGCTGCACATAAAAGGCCTTCATATAAGCGCGCACAAAAGCAGTCTCGCCCCTGTACCACTCATTTATGGTGGTCATCTCCTTAGTCATGGCATAGATCTCGACCTCCCACTCGATAGAAGCATAAGAGGCATCGACTATCCTGTCGATCTCGACATCGGAAAGATTGAGTTCAAACCTCTTGTTGAACTTATCCACTATCTTACGGCGCTTTCTCACCGACTTCGGAAGCGGAGTCTTGAGCTTATTCTCGAACGAAATGCTTGTGCCGCCTCGTCCTCCGGTATACTTGGATTCCTCATACTGCAGAGCGCGCTTCTTATTTCCCGATAAGGTCTTGACAAGCCAGCCTATAGCGATAAAAGGCGAGCACGCAAATAGCAGACCTAAGCCGGCCCCCAGCAAAGCGGGGATAGCCGAGCCAAATATCGACAGTGCTATAAGACCGCCGATGATCTTGGGTAAACCGCTGTGTACCTTATGATAAACCTTAGGATTTGACTTTCCGAAGATGTTATATAAAATTATCAGAGTTATGACGAATCCCATTTCTGCTCCTGTATTTTTATCACGCAGTCTTGGCACACACATTAAGTGTGCCGCGACTGCTGTTTAATTATAATCAATAGTCTTTTACTCTTCATCATCCTCGGGCAGGTTGGCGTTATGATATACGTCCTGGACGTCGTCATCCTCGTCGAGGAGATCGATGATACGATTGAACTTCTTGATGTCGTCCTCATCCGTAATGTCGACATAGTTCTGGGGGATCATGGTCACATCAGCCTCTGCCATAGGGATGCCCTCCTTTTCAAGAGCTTCTCTCACTGCTGAGAAATCAGCCGGTGATGTGGTTATCTCGAAGCTGTCCTCCTCCTCGGAGAAGTCCTCGGCACCTGCATCAAGCGCAAGCATCATAAGCTCGTCCGCATCCATCTTGACCTCTGCGCGGTCGATGATGATCTGTCCCTTCTCGTCGAACATATAGGATACGCAGCCTGTGGTTCCTACATTTCCGCCGCCCTTTGTAAATGCATTTCTTACATTTGCAGCGGTACGGTTCTTGTTATCCGTGAGGGCATTTACGATGATGGCCGAGCCGCTGGGACCGTATCCCTCATAGGTTATATTTACATAGTTTACGGCATCGGCATCACCCGCTGCCTTCTTGATTCCTCTGTCTATGGTATCGTTGGGCATGTTGTTCGCCTTAGCCTTGGCTATCACATCTCGAAGCTTGCTGTTGTTGGCAGGATCGGGGCCGCCCTCCTTTACCGCAACAGCGATCTCACGGCCGATTATGGTAAATATCTTGCCCTTGGCCGCATCGTTCTTCTCCTTCTTGTGCTTAATGTTCGCGAATTTTGAATGTCCTGACATCTTAAAATACTCCTTTTATCTTAATTCTTTTTTTGAACCCATATATTATACTACCTGTTGTCAACCCTTTTAACCTTTACCAGCCTGATCATGTTGTCCTTGATCTTCACAGGCACAAAGAGGTAGTCTCCGTGCAGGATCTCTATCTCCTCATCATCCTTCGGCAGATGTCCGAGTTTATAGAGCAAAAAGCCGTTCAGCGTATCTATATCCTCATCCGGGAATTCTATATCTAAGGCATCACTCACATCCACGAGCTCGGCCTCACCCTTCATGATAAAGCTTCCGTCGGACATCTCCTTCATGTCGACTGTTATCTCGTCGTACTCGTCCGAGATATTTCCGACTATCTCCTCTATGATATCCTCCATGGTCACGACACCGTCCGTCTGGCCATACTCGTCTACCACGATAGACATATGCACCTTGTCCCGCTGCATATCCTCCAAAAGCTTGCCTATATCGTAAGTCGGATGGATGAATTTAACCTCATCAAGTATATCCTCAAGCTGTGCATCCGGGTGTTCAAGATAGCTTTCAATAAGCCCTCGCAGATGAACTATGCCCCTGATGTTATCAAGATCCTCCTCGTACACCGGATAACGCGAAAACTGATTATCCAAAGCAAAATGCAGTGCTTCCGATACGGTCATCGGCAGTTCCATGGCACAGACCTTCTGACGGTTGGTCATGACATCCTTGGCAACCTTGTCCGAGAACTCAAATATGTTCGATATCATCTCGGCTTCGTTGTCCTCGATCACACCCTGCTCATGGTTTTCCTCGACTATGGAAAGGATTTCCTCCTCCATACGGTCTTCTGCGGTTTTTTTGTCTCCAAATAATTTCATAATATTCCTGTTATTCTAAAACTGTTCATTAAGAATCTTTTATCATACCAGATAATTGACACATTCCACAGCCTGTCCGTTCTCGTAATATACCCTCGGAACACGGCGGGCTATATTGCAGCAAAGCTCGTAATTAAAGCTTGCAGCCGGAGCGGCAACCTCCTCCATGCTTATCGCATTTTCGCCCTCACGACCGATAAGGGTAACCTCGTCGCCCACCTTTACGTCCGGTATATCGCTTACATCTATCATGATCTGATCCATGCACACGCGGCCTATGATCGGTGCATACTCACCGTGTATGAGCACCCTTCCCTGATTGGAGAGAGCTCTCGGATAACCGTCCGCATAACCGCAGGTGATAGTCGCTATCCTCGTGTCGCGGCAGGTCACATAAGTCCAGCCGTAGCTTACACCCACTCCCGCGGGAACGGTCTTCACATGAGCCACATGGCACCTTAAGCTCATCACCGGCCTTATCTCTATATCCCTCGAAACCTCG
>ONVB01000302.1 GCA_900321145.1 uncultured Eubacteriales bacterium
TACGGCTACGACTCGTTCGAGACGCCTAGTAGGATGACGATTTATGCAGCGTTAATAGTCGAAGTATTTGAAAACGGATGCACTAGTTTTATCAGGAGTTTTCAACGCGTTTATCAACAAAATGTGGATAATTATGTGGAAAAGAATGGGATTATCCACGGAGTTATCCACAAAGCCCACGAAAAATCATTATAATAATCCCATATATTGTGCATAACAAGAGTGAGATACAATATATGTACTGATCTGTGACAGTCGTCGGCTGTATCCAATATGTACGATGTCAGGCAAAGAGATTTGATATTTTCACGATGGGTGATATAATATGATATAAAGAGTCAAAAATTATGCTTACATTAAAGACAAGAAATATATGACTTGTAAAACAATGCTTATCAGAAAGAAAGGTAATTAGAGATGAGAAAAGACAGAGAAGATCTTCGCTGGGAAGAGGTCAGAACAGAGCATATAGTTCAGGATGAATGGATTGACTTCAGAAAGTCTGCGTATCGATTTCCGGATGGGACAGAGTACGAGCCGTACTATACTTATAGCAGAAGAGATTATGTAGTTATCGTGGCAACCGATACCGAGGGTAATTATATATGTGTGAGGCAGTTCAGGTATGGTATAAATGAGGTTACAACGGAGTTCCCCGCAGGCGGTGTAGAGCGAAAGGATGGCAAGTGCTATGGTGAGAGGAAAGTCGGTGTTCTTTCGGAGGATACGCTGGAGACGGCCAAGCGTGAACTTATGGAGGAGACGGGATATGTGTCAGACGAGTGGACACATTTGCTTACGGTGCCTTCGAATGCAACCATAGCCGATAATTATGCTTATATATATGAAGCAAAGAACTGTAGGAAAGTGGCTGAGCAGAATCTGGATGAGACAGAGTATCTGGATGTGGAGCTTCACACGGCAGATGAGATTGAAAGCTATATAAAGAGCGGGGACTTTCAGCAGGCTATGCACATTACCGCCTGGTATCTTTCAAAAAAACAATGGAAATAAGGCGTGAGCTATGGTAAAATATACATCGGTAATACTCGCCGAACGGCAGGAAAACACATCGGGGAGTATACTTACAGTGAAGTATAAAACATGTTTTATAAGGAGGATGATCAAAAGATGAAACAGAGAAAAGTGTTGGCGTTGATTATGGCACTTGTACTCACGCTGGGAATTGTATTCGTTCCCGCATACGGATCGGCAGATGCGGCAGAGACAGCCACGATAAGCTATCGCTCGTATGTGCAGAGTTACGCATGGCTCGACTGGGTGAACAACGGAAAGCTTTCGGGAAAGACCGGCGAGGCAAAGAGACTTGAGTGCATACAGATCAAGCTCACGAAGCAGCCGGTAACCGGAAATGTAACATATCGCTCATATGTCCAGGGCAAGGGCTGGACAAGCTGGGTAGTTAACGGAGCAAAGTCCGGCCAGCAGGGAGAGAGCAGAAGAATAGAGGCTATGCAGATCAAGCTTACCGGCAAGATGGCTCAGAAGTATGATATTTACTACAGAGTTCATGTTCAGAACTTTGGATGGCTTGCATGGGCCAAGAACGGTGCATCAGCAGGAACTGCAGGTGTCGCAAGAAGGATAGAGGGAGTTCAGATCACTCTCGTTGAAAAAGGTTCTAACGCACCGGGTAATCTCAACAGCATTAAATCGGTGCAGTCCGAAAGCTATATAGGTAAGGTTGAGGGAACCGAGATCCTTTGCAAAAATGCATATTCTTCCGTAGCAAAAAATGTATCCTCAAAGTGCAAGACAACAAAGGATAACTATGTGGCAGTTATTTTGGATCTTGACAAGGATGGAGTTCCGGAACTTTTTGTGCTTCCGGGAGAGCAGGCAAACGAAGCGGTTCAGGGCTATGCCGGCATTTATCTTTTAAGTGATGGCAAGGCCAAGAATATAGTGAATGATAAGACGGCGTCCGAACAGTACAAGGCAAAGGTTGAAAAGCTTTATCAGGATAAGGACTCTCTGATGAAGGATCCCGAGATCATCAAGCTTATGATCAAGCTGAAAACAGTATGTAAGAATTACGGACTTGACTCGACAAAGCTTATAGCGGGAGATCAGGAAGAGATGCTTAAGGCTCTCGGGGTTGTGATGAGCTTATTTGATGAGTTCGGAAAGACCGGAAAGATACCGGAGATAAAGGGACTCGATATGAGCGAGCTTCCGATAGCTGCGGGCGGAAAGTCGTCGGATGATGTGCTTAAGCTTATCAAGACACTCAAGGTTAAAACAAAGTAATATAAAAATGATGTTATAAAATAAGCCTGTCGGTTAAAGCGGCAGGCTTATTTTTTTCTTGCGGTTATAACGGCAATGGTATAGAATATAGGGGTTCGTTATTCACACAAATCGGAGAGCAGAATGGAATATACATTAAATAAGGAAGAGATAGATATAGTTCGTGATATGCTTCCGCTTGCAAAGAGTCTGTGCAGCGGACTTCCGGCAGGCAAAAGGATAGACAAGCTGTCAGACTTTATTATGAACTGTGGTGATGTGGCTGAAATCGACAAGGAAATGAAGGATGAGATAATACTTGTATTTGCGATTCAGGAGCTTGCGTTCAGAAAGAAGTATAATGTCCTGACAAAAAACTATGGGATCATGCTTAGCAGTAAACGGTTGACTGCCATAGCCCGCGCGATAACGGCTTACGGTTCTTATGATGAGAGCAAAAGACAAGCCAAAGCCGAGCTGATCAAAAAGCTTAAAGCCAAAGATAAGATACCTTCGCGAAAGCTGTATATTTCGGATATGCATTTCTTTCATGAGAAGCTTAATCAGGGGATGGATAAAAGAGGTTTTGCTACCCTTGAGGAGATGCACTCCTATATGATCAGAAAATGGAACGAGCAGGTGACGGTCAAGGATGAGGTATATATATTAGGCGACTTTTCTGTAGCAAAAGGCGAGGATACCAATTCCATTCTCGCACAGCTGTCCGGAAGGAAGTATCTTATTCGCGGAAACCATGACAGGTACTTGGACGATAAGAGCTTTAGGCAGGAATACTTTGAGTGGGTCAAGCCATATGCTGAGATCCGGGATAATAACAGGAAGGTTGTCCTGTCGCACTATCCGGTGTTCTGCTACCACGGTCAGTATAAAAGAAGCGGAGATAAACCGACTACATATATGCTTTACGGGCATGTGCATGATACACATGATGAAATTCTTGTCAACAAGTTTATTATGGAGACAAGACGCACTCAGGTTATGTCGAAGTACGATACAGAGCCGAAGTTTATACCGTGCCAGATGATCAACTGCTTTTGCATGTTTTCGGATTACACTCCGATATCATTGGATGAGTGGATAGAGAAAGATATTGAAAGACGAAAGTGCATTAGACAAAATGACTAGTGGATTAGACACATATCGGCAACAATGACTAATTGATTAGACAACATGGTACTAAAATATAGACAATACAAGGAGGACTAAAAAATGTCAGATTACAAACAGGATACCAAATGCGTACAGGCGGGATATACCCCGGGAAACGGTGAGCCGAGACAGATACCTATTATCCAGTCGACCACGTTTAAGTACAACACGAGCGAGGATATGGGTAAGCTCTTTGATCTTGAAGCATCGGGATATTTCTATACCAGGCTTCAGAATCCGACCAATGACTATGTAGCGGCAAAGATAGCTGCCTTAGAGGGCGGAACTGCCGCGATGCTTACTTCATCCGGACAGGCTGCCAACTTCTTTGCGCTTTTCAATATATGTGAGTGTGGTTCACACATAGTTGCGTCATCGTCTATATATGGCGGAACATTTAACCTTATAGCCGTTACCATGGCAAAGATGGGAATAGAGGTGACCTTTGTATCACCGGACTGCAGCGACGAGGAGCTTGAGGCCGCATTTAAGGAGAACACCAGGGCTGTATTTGGAGAGAGCATAGCAAATCCGGCGCTTACCGTATTTGACATAGAGAGATTTGCGAAGGCGGCTCACAATCATAATGTTCCGCTTATCGTGGACAATACATTTCCTACTCCGGTGAATTGCAGGCCGATAGAGTGGGGCGCCGACATAGTAACTCATTCGACTACCAAGTACATGGACGGACACGGAGCTGCAGTTGGTGGCGCCATAGTTGATTCGGGCAAGTTCGACTGGATGGCACATGCCGATATGTTCCCGGGACTTACCACTCCCGACGAGTCCTACCATGGCATTGTATATGCCGAGAAGTTCGGAAAGGAGGGTGCATTTATCACGAAATGTACCGCTCAGCTTATGAGAGACTTCGGATGCATTCAGTCTCCGCAGAACGCATTTATATTAAACCTGGGCTTGGAGTCGCTTCATGTGCGTATGCCTAAGCATGTGGAAAACGGACTGGCAGTTGCTAAGTTCTTAGAGCAGCACGAGAAGGTTGTTAAGGTCAATTATCCGGGCCTTGAGTCAGATCCGTATTATGAGAGAGCAAAGAAGTATATGCCGAACGGCGGCTGCGGAGTAGTGTCTTTCGAGCTTAAAGGCGGCAGGAAGGCTGCGGAGGAGTTCATGAGCAAGCTGAAGCTTGCTGCCATAGAGACTCATGTGGCAGATGCGAGAACCTGCTGTCTTAATCCCGCAACCTCAACCCACAGGCAAATGACCGATGAACAGCTTGCCGCAGCCGGCATCCCCGCAGGTCTTGTAAGGATGTCATGCGGACTTGAAGCAAGCGAAGACCTTATCGCGGATTTAGCACAGGCGCTTGAGTAATGCCGGTATTAAAGAAAATATTTCCCCTTGATTTTTTGGATAAAATGATGTAGAGTGTCCCTATGCGTATTTCAGTTATTCTTTAAGCGGGTATCCCGCTTATAATCCATTTACAGGTAATCTGCACAGGGACACAGTCATAGGGGATGTAAAGATATACCACGAATTGTCTTCACCTCTCAGGAATTCTTTTTGATGCTGTGATCTGTGCGGCGTACAGAAAAAGAGAGGTGATGCTTACTCATTTTATATCACATGTAACAGTAACTATATGATGCCGAATTGCATCAAACACTAAAAAGAGCAGGGGATATGAGATCATCCCCTGTTCTTTTGCCTTATGCCGGTCGACTTTAGCCGGGATCTTCATACCGGCATAAGGCAGCAAAAAAAGAAAAGCCCTACATTCATATAGATGTAAGGCTTTTTCTTTATCCTTCGTAAGAGATTAACCCTCTGATATAACACCGGCCGGGCAAGTACCTGCACATGCGCCGCAAGAGATGCACTTGTCTGCATCGATCTCGTACTTTCCATCGCCCTCGCTTATAGCACCTACCGGACATGCGCCAGCGCATGCACCGCACATAAGGCAACCGTCATTGATAACAAATGCCATGTTTTTAGTCCTCCTTCTTATAAACTGACGACATTGTATCATTTTTGATAATTATTTTCAATAGTAAAATATCATTTTGCTATTATTTAGATTACGGGAAGGTCGCTAAACATTATCCGGCCGGCAACACTGATCGGTAACGGCAGGTCAAATACATTGTGTTCAATCTGTCAAATGTTTGACAAGAACGGAAAGCTGTGGTATATTCGATTAAATATACGCTGCAGAGGAAACAGCTTGTAATAAAAGAATTGCATTACAGTTTAAGTATTAAACGGAGTGATTATATGTATCATATAGAAAGATTGAATGACAATCAGATAAAGTGTACCCTGAGCAAGCAGGACCTTGACGGTAAGGGCATCAAGCTCTCGGAGCTTGCATACGGTACGGATAAGGCAAGGGCCCTGTTCAGGGAGCTTATGCTTCAGGCGGAGGCTGAGGTCGGCTTTGAGGCAGAGGATGTTCCTCTTATGATAGAAGCTATTCCGCTCTCCGGTGAGAACCTTGTCCTTATAATAACGAAGGTAGATGATCCGGACGAGCTCGACACGAGATTCTCGCGCTTTACGGGTACACCGGACGAAGATGACGATTATGATATAGATACCGATGAGTTTTCCGAGGAGGATAAGGTTGATCCGGTAGGTATAGGTGTCACTCCCGAAGCAAAGCGTACGGTTGCGGAGGGTATCATAGAGGCGCTGAAGCATCTTGAGTCCACCCTGTCTTCGGCGAAGGGACATGAGTCGGGCAATGTGATCAAGGCCGGAAGTGCAGCTTCGAAGGATGCAAAGACCAAGTCGCTTGAAGCCTTCAGGATATATGCTTTCAAGACTTTAGATCAGGTTATCGTAACCTCGAGACTTGTGGGAGATGTGTATCGAAGCGACAATACTCTTTACAAGAACCCTGCGGACAAGAGATTTTATCTCTATATGACAAACAACAATAACACTGACGCCGAGTTTACTCAGACCTGCAATGTGGTGGGTGAGTACGGGATCAGGCAGAAATCGACATATGCTTCAAGGGCGCATATGGATGAATACTTCAAGATCATAGTGCATGGAAATGCCATTCAGACACTTTCCAAGCTTTGATTTAGATTAACCAGGATCGAGTAGGGATTTCCCTACTCGATTTTTGTGAGCAGGATTACGAAGTGATCATGCCATTACATATTTTACAAGGAGAATAAAGATGTATAAAGTAGATTTTGATAAACCGGTGAAGGCATATTTTATGGGAATAGGCGGAATCAGTATGAGCGGTCTCGCGGAGGTACTGCTTCAGGAAGGCTTTAACGTGTGCGGTTCTGATATGAAGTCAAGCGATGTCACAAAAAGACTTGAGGAGCTTGGGGCTGACGTGAAGATAGGTCAGGTGCGCGAGAATATAACCGAGGATATAGACGTTATAATCTACACCGCAGCGATTCATCCGGATAATCCAGAGTATGCAAGGGCGACAGAGCTTTCCATCCCTATGCTGAAGCGAGCCGAGCTTCTCGGGCAGATAATGGAGCATTATAAGTATTCCGTGGCTGTTGCGGGAACGCACGGAAAGACCACTACCACCTCCATGATGTCATACATTTTGATGGAGGCTAAGCTCGACCCGACAGTTTCGATAGGCGGTATGCTTGATGCGATCAACGGTAATATACGAGTGGGCAAGTCGGATTACTTTATAACAGAAGCCTGCGAGTATACCAACAGTTATCATGCATTGAATCCTTTTGTGACTATCATCTTAAATGTTGATGCCGATCATCTTGATTTCTTCAAAAACCTTGAAAATATAAAGGAGTCGTTCAAAACCTTTGCGGGCAATACGGTAAAGGGCGGAGTCGTGGTATTAAACGGTGATATGGACAGCACTGATTTCGTGGCTTCAGGGACGGAGCAGAGAGTCATAACCTTCGGATTAAAGGAAGGAAACGATTATCGCGCAGAGGAAGTAAGCTATGACGTAGCCGGTCTTCCGACCTATACGCTTATCTCGAAAGGTCACGAACCGATCAGGGTAAGTCTCGGAGTGCCGGGACTTCACAATGTGATGAACTCTATGGCAGCCATTGCTTCAGCCGATTACTTAGGAGTAGACAGAGAGCTTACGCTGAAAGGACTGGGCAAGTGTAAGAGTGCCAAGAGAAGATTCGAAAAGAAGGGCGTTACTTCGGCGGGGGTAACCGTTATAGACGATTATGCCCACCATCCGACCGAGATAGCGGCTACGTTAAAGAGTGCAAGAGAGCTTAAACCCGAGAAGCTCTGTGTGATATTCCAGCCTCATACCTACAGCAGGACCAAGGCGCTGCTCGACGAATTTGCAGAGGCCCTTAAGGTATGTGATGAGGTACTTCTTGCAGATATATATGCGGCCAGAGAGAAGGATGACGGAAGTGTATCCTCAAAGGATCTGGCAGAGCTTATCTGTGTCAAGGGCGGAAATGCCACATATTTGGGTGGATTTGACAAGATAGAGGAGTATGTAATAAACAACTACAAAAAAAATTATTTGTTGATAACTATGGGGGCCGGAAATGTAGATTCTATCGGCGATAACCTCGTAAAAAAATAATTATCCACATTATCCACACGACCACTGCATTAGACAAACGCAGTGGTCGTTCTTAATTCTGTTGACATAAAATGACAGATAAATGACGGATTACAGCGATGTTTTCGCAGTAAAAATAATATTGTAAACTATTACTAACATTATCCACGTTATCCACATTTTCCCCTGAAAACCCGGCAAAAGAGTGTTCGATTGACTAAAGAAAAAGGGGTGTTATAATAACCCTCGCAACTAAAATTCAGGGGAAGAAAACTATATGAAAAACATCAGTATTTCAACAGAAAACAGTGAGACATATTCGTCAATCTCCAACTTCTTTATCGACTATTATATGACGGAAGCAAACGGGGAATTCGTAAAGGTCTATCTTTATCTTGTGCGTTTACTCAATCTTGAAAAGAATATAACCGTGGCACAGATAGCGGATCATTTTAACTTAACGGAGAATGATATCTGCCGTGCGATCAAATACTGGATAGGACGTGACGCGATCAGGCTTAATTATGACGGAGAAGGAAAGCCTTCGGGAATTGTGCTGCTTCCGTTAAAGCCCTACTACGGAACCTCAAAGAGGCCGGCCGATATGGTACAGGCTTTGACGGCAAATGAGGAGACGGAGTCGGAGAGCAGGTATGCGGGACAGCGGGACTTGACAAAGAAGGCCGATTCTGTTAAGAAAGTGGTGGTCGATTCGCCATTTGTTAAAAAGGACAGGGAGCTGCCGGAGAAGACACCCGTTACCGGGGATGAGCTGACGGATCTTCTGCACGACGAGGACTTCAGCAGTCTGATATATATGCAGCAGGAGCTGTTCGCCAGACCGGTAACTCAGAGAGATCAGGAGACTCTTTCATATATATATGATAAGCTTAACTTCGATACCGAGTTGATTGAATTTCTCATAGAATACTGTGTGACCATGGGCAAGAAAAACAGCCGTTATATGGAGGCTGTAGCTATTGCCTGGTACAAGGAGGGTATAAAGACCAAGGCTGAGGCCAAGGCTCAGACAGATATGACTACCGGATTAGTCAAGAGCATCTACAAGCTCCTCGGAGTAAGGAACAGATATCCTACGAATATCGAGATGAATCTGATAGATGTCTGGACCAAGCAGTACGGCTTCTCCGATGAGATGGTCGAGTATGCGGCGCAGATCGCAGTAGAGGCAAGGCCTGCTTCGGCGAACTTCAAGTACATCAACGGCATCATGGAGAACTGGTACAGGAACGGTGTCAGGACAAAGGCGGATGTGGAGCGGCTCAACAAGGAATTTGCCGAGAATAACGCCAGAAGAGCGGCAGAGGCAAAAGCCGGAAAGTCTGTCGCAAGCGATGTAAACAACTTTATGCATTCGGATGATGAGGATGATATAAAGGTATTGGAGCAGCTGTTCTTAAATCAGCCCGGAAAAAAGGATTGAGAAATCATAACAGATGATCACAAGCAGATTTGATATAAACGATATAAAAAATGAATATGACAGGATCCGCCGGAGAAACAGCGCGCTGCTTGACGAAAGAAGAGAGGAAGTATATGCTAAGGTTCCCGAGATAAAGGATCTGGAGCTTGAAGCTAAGCTTGATTATATAAGTCAGATACGCGAGAAGATCCTGAAGGGCAAGGCGGCTGCGGATAACGGTGGAGGAAGAAGCAAGTCGGACAGGGTAAGACAGTTGCTTTCAGAGCACGGTTACCCCGAGGATTATCTCGTGCTTACTTATGATTGCCCGCTGTGCAGGGATACGGGTGTCGTCAACGGAGTGAGATGCTCATGCTATAATAAGAAGATCACAGAGCATTTACTGATGCAGTCAAACCTGGGAAATGTACTCAAGGTTGAAAACTTCGATACATTTAATCTTGACTACTATAGTAGTCAAAAATGGAAGAATATGAAATACAGCCCAAGGGAGAATGCTGAGTATGCCTTGGGAGAAGCAAAGAGATTTGCCGATTCATTTGAAAGCGGTGAGAGGATAAAGGGGATGCTGATCTACGGTGAGACCGGACTCGGCAAGACATTTTTATCCAACTGTATAGCGGAAAGACTGATAGAGCGCGGCCGTTCGGTGCTGTATCTGTCGGCCAACCAGCTCTTCAACGACGTGATAGGCGCATACCTCATCGAGAAGAAGGAAGAGATGAAGTATGTATACGAGCTCGTGAAGGGAGCGGAGCTGCTTATAATCGACGATCTCGGAACCGAGATGACCAACAACTTAGTCAACTCTCAGCTTTTTGAGGTAATAAACATAAGGGCGAGAGAGGAGAAGCCTACGCTGATATCCACTAATCGTTCCATAGAACAGCTTAAAGAGAGGTATCAGGAGAGGATACTGTCAAGAATACTGGCAGATTACACCGTGATATGTATGTACGGTGATAATGTGAGATATACAAAGAGAAAAATGCAGCTTGAAGGTTAGTAAAAAATTATTCACAAGGATCAGGAGGAAAGACATGCCGGATACAAGCCATCTTATCAATGTTCCCGTAGGAAAGCTCGGAATCATAGCCTTAGAGAGTTCAACAGAACTCGGGAAGAAGGTAGATTCATACATCTCACGCTGGAGAGCGGAGAGAGAGAATGACGAAAGCGAGCACTTTACATTTACGGGTTATAAGAAAAAATCATACTTAGTTAAGTCGGAGTGCCCGAGATTCGGCTCCGGTGAGGCAAAGGGTATGCTCAAGGAGTCAGTACGAGGCGATGACCTTTACCTGCTCGTGGATGTGATGAATCATAATGTTACTTACAAGATATGCGGTAAAGAGAACATGATGTCTCCGGACGATCACTACTCGGATTTAAAGAGAGTTATCGCAGCGATAGGAGGAAAGGCGGCAAGGATCACAGTGATCATGCCTTTCTTATATGAGAGCAGACAGCACAAGAGAAACAGCAGGGAGTCTCTTGACTGTGCATTTGCGCTTCAGGAGCTTGTGAGCCTCGGAGTAGAGAACATCATAACATTTGATGCTCACGACCCGAGAGTGCAGAATGCGATCCCGGTAAGCGGTTTTGAGAATATCATGCCTACTTACCAGTTTATAAAGACGATTCTTCGCTCCACACCGGACCTCACCTTAGACAGTGACCATATGATGGTGATAAGCCCGGACGAGGGTGCCATGAACAGGGCGATCTACTTCGCAAACCATCTCGGCGTGGATGTGGGTATGTTCTACAAGAGACGCGATTATACCACAGTCGTCAACGGCAAGAATCCTATAGTAGCTCACGAGTTCTTAGGTGATGACGTATCGGGCAAGGATGTGATCGTGGTTGATGATATGATCGCATCGGGCGAGAGCATGCTGGATGTGGCAAGAGAGCTTAAGAGAAGAAATGCAAAGCGCGTATATGCTCTTGCAACCTTCGGTCTTTTCACCAGCGGACTCGATATATTTGATAAGGCTTACGAGGAGGGGATTATAGAGAAGGTCATAACCACGAACCTTACATATCAGAATCCCGATCTTTTCAGCCGCAAGTGGTATGAGTCTGCAGACTTAAGCAAGTACATCGCTATACTCATAGATCATTTGAATCACAATGCGTCCATAAGCGGCCTGCTTGACCAGTCCGCAAGGATACAGTCACGCATAAAGGAGTATAAGGAGAAGGGAACCATAACCGATAACTATAAGGCACCGAAGGTGGATGAGGACTAAGGAGATAACGGATATATAACAAAAACCGGCATCAGTTAAAATGACTGATGCCGGATTTTTGTATTCATGTGCTTGTCTACGAAATGCAATTCTCCATTTGGTAATCATTTCTTTTTATACTTGTCTATTTCAAGGACAATGCCGATATACTTTCGTTTGTTACGATACATTTCAAGGCCCAAAGACTCTAAAAAAGTGAGATGACTTGAGGGGGAATATTTGTTATAATATCGGGCAGTATGAGGAAGATTATATATGTAAAGGGGGATGAAGTGATATGAACAGTAATGCGATTAAAAAAAAGGGATGCACTGCAAATAAGCGGATTGGTGCTAAAGCTAAACGACTTATGTGCATTGCGGTGAGCCTTGCCGTTATGCTGGGGGCGTTTTACGCGGAGGCTTTCACATTGACGATTCATGCGGCGACGGATATGTATAAGAAGCTTATTCCGACGGGGAGCGAGAGCAGTCTGGCGAGCAAGATCGTGACATTCAACGACAGGAAATGGTATCTGATCGAAGATAATTCCACAAGTGTGACTAAGGGAAGCGTAACTCTGCTTGCCGCAGGGGATGACTATGGATGGGCTGTCTTTGCCAACGGTTACAGCAATGATTACAGCAAATCCGACATAAAGAA
>ONVB01000332.1 GCA_900321145.1 uncultured Eubacteriales bacterium
AAAAACGAGGGCTATGAGATACTTCCGATCACGGATAAGACCGAACCGGTACAACATGTGACGGAGTAGTAAGTATTATTTGATCTCAGAATTTTGGGATTTGGGGATGATGCTGTTATTCCGAGCGAAAAAAGTGTAGCTTTCTGCGAAAGCGGTGTCGTTACGAGCAAAAAAGTGTAGCTTTCTGCGCAAGCGGTGCAGTTAGGAACGAAGAATCTTTTTTAAAAAGGATAATAAAATGAACTATAAGGAAGCAATCGAATATATCGATAAAAAAACTAAGCTCGGCATAAAGCCGGGCTTAAGTAGTATAATGGAGCTTTTATCGGCTCTCGGAAACCCGCAAAGAGGCCTTAAAACAGTGCATATAGCGGGTACAAACGGGAAGGGCTCGGCCGGGGCATTTTTGGAAAGTATACTGACAGATGCGGGGGTCAAAGTGGGAAGATACACATCTCCCGCAGTTTTTGAGTACCTTGAAAGATTCACAATCTTAGGAAAGCAGGTGAGCGAAGAGGACTTTGCTGAAGCAATCGGTCGTATCGCAGTACTGCCTGAGGCGGAGAATGCCACGGTCTTTGAAGTGGAGACTGCCGCCGCATTTCTTATCTTTGCTTCCGGGCATGTGGATATCGCTCTTGTAGAATGCGGTATGGGCGGACTTAACGACGCGACAAATGTGGATTTTGACACGGTAATAAGTCTGATAACTTCTATAGGGAAGGACCATACTGCATATCTCGGACCGACCTTGAGAGATATAGCGCTTAACAAGGCGGGCATAATCAAAGCGGGCAGCATAACGGTGACCGCGCCCCAGACGAAAGAAGTATATGAAGTTATTGAGGACAGGTGCAGGGAGCTTTCTTCGGGGCTTAAAGCGGTATCTGAGGAGGATATAGAGATCAAAGCGCTTGATATCTGCGGCGGAACCGCATTTTCTTACAAGAATAAAGATTATCATATCATGCTTCCGGGCTCGTACCAGCCGGAAAATGCCGCGGTGAGCATAGAGGCTGCTCTTGCGTTAAAGGAGTTTGGGATTCCGATAACCGAAGAGAATATACGGGCAGGGCTTGACAGTGCCCGCTGGCCCGGCAGAATGGAGGTAGTGTGCGAAAAGCCCCTTGTTATATTTGACGGGGCACACAACGAGCCTGCGTGGAAAAAGCTTGTTCAATCCGTTGATTTGTATTTTACAAACAGAAGAATTATATATATAATAGGAGTATTCAAGGATAAGGACTATGACAGGCTGACAGAGCTTGTTTCCGACATGAAGAATACCGAAGCTGTCATATGTATGACCGCTCCGGGTGAAAGAGGTCTGGATAAGGAAGCTCTTTCGGAGTGCTTTGCACGCGCCGGAGTGAATGCTCTTAAGGCGGAGGGGCTTGAGGAAGCTATCGGACTTGCAAAAAGCATGGCCGGGCCGGAGGATGTGACTATCTGCTGTGGTTCCTTATCTTACTTTAAGGAAGCGAAACGATCACATGGAACGAGTAAATAAACTGATAACCGATGAGGAATATATACGCCTTTCGGAAAGCATAGAGCTTGCCGAAAGGGAAAGAAAATTCTGCAGGCACGGGCTGACACACAGCCTGGATGTGGCCAGGATCTGTTATATCTTGAATCTTGAAGAAAATCTCGGAATAAAAAAAGATGTTATATATGCATGTGCCCTGGTTCATGATCTCGGTAGAGCGGTCGAGTATGAAAGCGGTCTGCCGCACCATGAGGCCGGAAGCCTTATTGCACGCAGACTTCTTGAAAGAGCGGGCTTTGAGGTGAAGGAAGTGAGCCTTATAAGTGAGGCCGTCTCGCTTCACAAGGATGTCACCGAAACGGAAAACAGGCTTGCGATCATACTCTGCAGGGCGGATAAGCTGTCAAGAATGTGTTTTGATTGTGCCGCAAAGGAAGAGTGTTACTGGAAGGAAGAGAAAAAGAACGGGGGAGTGGTGCTTTGACTATGTCGCAGAAAACTATCAGCATCGGTAAGAGAAGCTTTCAAACCGACGGAAGGCCTTATGTGATGGGCATACTTAACCTGACTCCCGATTCATTTTCTGACGGCGGAAGCTATGAAGATACGGATAAGGCTCTTTATGCATGCGAACGCATGATGAACGAGGGTGCGGATATCATAGATGTGGGCGGTGAGTCCACGAGACCGGGCTATACGAAGATAAGCGCGGGAGAGGAGATAGCAAGGACGTGCTTTGTCATAGAAGCTATAAAGGAACGCTTCGAGATACCCGTTTCCCTCGATACATACAAGTCAGAGGTGGCGCAGGCAGGCATCATCGCCGGAGCCGATATGATCAACGATATATGGGGGCTTAAAGCGGATGACCGTATGGCGGAGATCGTAGCCGGGCACGATACTGCGGTGTGCCTTATGCATAACCGTGAAAATGCGCTATATACCGATCTTTTGACAGATGTCGTAAGAGATATAAAGGAGAGTATATCGATCGCCGAAGCCCACGGTATAAGGCGGGAAAGGATGATGATCGATCCGGGCATCGGATTTGCAAAGAGCAGCGGGGAATGCCTGAAGGTCATAAATGAACTCGACAGGTTAAACGAACTCGGACTTCCGGTGCTTCTCGGCGTATCAAGGAAGTCGTGCATAGGAAATACGCTGAACCTTCCCGTGGATGAGAGGGAGGAGGGAACCGTCGCACTTAATGTGATGGGGCTTATGAAGGGCACATCATTTTTCAGAGTGCATGACGTGAAGAAAAACAAAAGGGCTCTCGATATGGCCTGGGCGGTCATGCGAGCCTGAGTTTTGTATATAATCTTATACGGGGGACGTAAATGGACAAGATAGTCATAAAGGATATGGAGATATATGCCTATCACGGTGTACATGATTTTGAGAAGGCAAAAGGGCAGCGCTTCTTCGTGAGTGTCGAGATGGAGCTTGACCTGCGGGAGGCAGGGCTCGGTGATGATTTAGACAAGACCGTGAACTACGCGGAGACTGCGGACCTCATACGTGAGGTGATGACGGGTGAGAAATTCAATCTGATCGAGTCCTGCGCGGAAAGAGTAGCTGCGGAGATCCTCAATGCTTACGATGCCGTGAAGAAGGTAAAGGTGAGGGTGGCGAAGCCAGATGCACCAATGGATGTGGATTTTGACACCGTTTATTGTGAGATAGTCAGGAAAAAACACAAGGCATACCTTGGAATAGGCTCGAACCTGGGGGACAAGGAGGGCTACCTTGATTTTGCCGTAGAGCAGCTTTCCAAGGACGAGTATATAAAGGTGAATGCGGTTTCTTCATATATAGAGACGGAACCGGTATCGGATGTGGAGCAGGATGATTATCTGAACGGGTGCATAGAGATAGAGACACTGTACCTGCCCGAGGAGCTGCTCAAGGTCACGCAGGATATAGAGAACAGTGCGGGAAGAAAGCGCATAGTGCATTGGGGGCCGCGAACTCTCGACATAGACATACTTCTGTATGACAGGGAGGTTATCATGCAGGAGAAGCTCATGGTTCCGCACCCCTATATGGCAAAAAGAAGGTTTGTGCTTGAACCGTTGTCGGAGATAGCGCCTTTTGCCTGGCATCCGGTGCTTGGGAAAACAGCAAAGGAACTGCTGGAAAGTGTTGATTGATCAAAAATTGACTTTTAACGGAGGAGACGGTATGGCGGTAAAAACATTTGCGGCAATATATGTGGGCTCGAGCGAGCTCAAGATGAAGTGCTACGAGGTGAGCGGCAAAAAAAGCTTCAAGCTTATAGATCAGGTTGCAAAGACCATTGAGCTCGGGCGCGACACCTACAATCACGGGAGCATAAAAGCGGATACCCTGTCGGAGGTCTGCGACACTCTTATAGGGTTTAAAAAGAAGATGAAGGAGTATCAGATCACCGAATACAGGGCTTATGCTACCAGTGCGATAAGGGAAGCTGTAAACCAGGAGCTGGTGCTCGATCATATAGAGAGGAATACCGGCGTGACGGTCAAGGTGCTCTCGAACTCGGAACAAAGATATATGATCTTCAAGGGGCTTGTGGCCAAGTATGCGGGCTTCCATCAGGTGGTGAGCAAGAATACCGCATTTGTTGATATAGGCGCCGGGAGCGTGCAGGTTTCCCTTTTTGATAAGAATAACCTGGTCCTCACGGAGAATATACATATAGGAACGGTCAGGATAAGGGAGTACCTTGCCATGGCCGAGAAAGTGGGAAGATATGAGCAGGCCATATCCGAGTATGTGGACAGCGACATAGCCTCCTTCAGAAATATTTACTTAAATGACAAGGAGATCAAGAATATCATCGCAGTCGGCGATGTTGCGGAGATGGCGCAGTTTATCATCCCCGAGCTCAAGGAGAAGGAGATGATCACCAGAAAACAGTTTGAAAAGCTGAACAGGAAGATCATCACTCTGCCGCCCGAGGAGCTTGCCGAAAAGTACGGTATCCCTTATGAGAAAGCCACGCTGATGCTCCCGAGCTTTATCATCTACGAATCATTTCTTAACAACTG
>ONVB01000300.1 GCA_900321145.1 uncultured Eubacteriales bacterium
TATCAGGTTGACAACCGTACTCTTACCGCAGCCTGTCGAGCCTATAAATGCAACCGTCTCACCCTTCCCTGCCGTAAAGCTTATATTACTCAATACATTGTCCTCGGCGTCGGGATACCTGAAGCATACATTCTTAAACTCCACGATTCCCTCCATGCCCTTTACGCCTTCCGTCTTTGTTCCGTCCGTTATGGTCGGCTCGGTATCGGTGACTTCCAGGATACGCTTTGCCGATACGCTCGCCCTCGGAAGTATGATGAAGATCATAACAAGCATCATAAAGCTCATGACCACCTGCATAGCGTATGAGGTAAAAACGATCATGTCGGAAAACAGTGAGAACTTCTCCAACGGAAGCTGAGCGTCATTTATGACCACCGCACCTATCCAGTATATGGCAAGCGAAAGTCCGTTTAAAACAAGACCGATAAAGGGAAGCAGGATCGACATGGTCACGGAGGTGAAAAGATGAGTATTTGTCAGTCTTTCGTTGACCCTGTCAAACTTTTCCTCCTGATAGTGAGCCGCATTGTAGGCTCTGACCACGTTCAGACCGCTTAAGTTCTCCCTGGTCACTCTGTTGATATCATCTGTCAGTGTCTGAAGTCTCCTGAACTTGGGCAGTGTTAAGAGCACGGCTATCGTCACTACCACAAGCAGCGCTGCCACCGATATGGCTGTTGCAGTCGTCCACTGCCAGCTTTTATCGGCTATCTTGCCTATGGCCATTCCCGCCATGATAGGCGCCCTGAGCATGGCCGAAAGGCCGAGTACTATGAGCATCTGCACCTGAGTCACATCGTTGGTGCATCTCGTTATAAGGCTTGCCGTGGAAAAACGACCTATCTCCTCCATAGAAAAGGACTCCACCTTGTCAAATACACGCTTTCTTGTAACGGCACTGAAGTTCGACGCTATCCTTGATGCAAAGAGCGCCGTGAGAAAAGCCGTGATCAGACTCGCAAATGCACACGCAAGCATCTTTCCTCCCGCGCTCATCACATCACTCATCTCATTCTGGCCGGAGGTTACCAGAGTAGTTATCTCTTTCATATAGTCGGGCAAAAGCAGCTCAAGATGTACCTGCAGCACTACAAGTCCCACGCATACAAGCACCATCAGCCATTCCTTCTTACCCAGATTCTTAAATATCCTTATCAAATGTTACACCTCGTTCATAATTATTTTCTTTAGTTACCTGTCACCCTTCCTGATCCAGCCCTTTCTGACTGTCTTAAGAAAAGATATCCTTACCTTCCGCATACTCTGTGTTATGCCGGCTAGATTAAAGGAGGATTTGCCTTCAAGAGCCTTGGTCTTCGCCGCAAGCTGCTTTTTATATCTTCCCTGTTCGAAGCGCTGATAGAACATATTCATCTCTATAAACGAAAGGAGCATCCTCTCATCATCATCGGAGGTATTCTCCCCCGTATCCCTGTGATGATACAGCACATGCGGAACAGCCTTAAAGGTCTTGTCAAGTGACATCATGACCATCCACAGCAGCATATCGTCCGCACCGTTGATCTGCATCACATGACTAAGCCAGTAGTCAGGAATCGCTTCTCTCTTTATGAGACACTGCCCGGGCGATATGATACGGTTGTCAAGATATATATATGCCTGCTGACTTGAAACCATATCACGCTCAACCTTATTGTAATAAAGCAGTTTTTTTGCGCCGTCCTTGTAGTCTATACATCCGTTTGCCACTGCTACATCCGCCTTTTTCGCTACGGGAATAAGCGTACTGTAGAACTCCTTGCATATCCTGTCGTCCTGGTCGAGAAAATGTACCCAGGTTCCGCAGGCTTCCCTGAATCCGTCCGCCCTGCTTAAGTGGATACCCATATTCACCTCGTGCCTGACGACCTTTATGCAGTCGCCGTCGGGCTGTACATAGTCTCCTCCGTCATCGATCACGAAGATGATCTCACCCTTTATCCCGGCATCCTTAAAAGCCCTTTTCACCATGGCTTTAAGTCCGTCCACATATTCCTCGCCGTAGTAAAGCGGGATTATTACCGACACATCCATCTTATTCTCCTTTCGCCTAAGGATTCCTCGCATACGCTCGGAACGACACCTTATATTTTCCACACATTCTCTATGATACCGGCCAGACACTCTTCGTCATAGCCTGCTTTTATTATAGCTTCAGCGCCGCAGCACCTGTTTTCATTCGTTTCCGTTTCTCCCGTCACCGCTTCAAGTATACTGTCGGCCCATATCTTCGCACTTTCTTCCCCGCCCGTTGAAAGAAATGTAACTCTGTCTGACTTCCCGGTTTCCGGCGATACATCCTTCGAGAAAAAGCACGGAAGCCCGGCTGCCTGCGCCTCTATGGCTGTTATGGAAAGTCCTTCATATCTTGACGGAAGCACGAATACATCCATGGCCTGCATATACTCATTTACATTATGAACATTACCGGCGAAGACTACTGCATTAGACAGATTCTTTCTTGCCACCTTTTTTCTTATATCATCCTCACGCTCTCCGCTTCCTATGAGCAGAAGCTTCGTACCGGCGTTTTTTCTGTGA
>ONVB01000337.1 GCA_900321145.1 uncultured Eubacteriales bacterium
ATATCCGTTGTAAGGGCGTACGACATACCCGTCGAATTCCCGGATGAGGTTATGAAGTCCTTAAACGATATACCCGAGGAGGTTTCGCCTGAGGAGCTTGAGGGAAGGGAGGATATGCGTGACTGGCTGACTATCACGATAGACGGTGAGGACGCAAAGGACCTTGACGACGCGGTGACACTTACCGTGGAGGATGGGGTATATACCCTTGGAGTTCATATAGCGGATGTGACTCATTATGTGAAGGAGAAGTCACCGCTTGACAAGGAAGCATTAAAGCGCGGTACAAGCTGCTACCTTGTGGACAGCGTGATCCCCATGCTTCCGCACAAGCTCTCGAACGGGATCTGCTCACTCAACCACGATGTGGACAGGCTTACACTGTCGTGCATAATGCGCTTTGACAGTACAGGCAAGCTGCTTGACCACAGGATTGTCGAGGGCGTGATCAATGTAAACAACCGCATGAACTATACCGATGTTAACAAGCTCCTGAACAAGACAGATGATGCACCGGTTATGCAGTATATGCATCTTATGGATATGCTTGAGCATATGAAGGAGCTGTCGCGGATACTTCGCGAGAAGAGAGAGAAGCGCGGTTCCATAGATTTTGACGTGACCGAGACCAAGATAATAGTCGACAAGGACGGAAAGCCTGTTGAGATCAAGCCTTACGACAGGAATACCGCGACCATGCTCATAGAGGACTTTATGCTTGCGGCAAATGAGACGATAGCCGAGGATTACTTCTGGCAGGAGCTTCCTTTCGAGTACAGAGTTCACGAGCAGCCTGATATAGAGAAGATGGACAACTTAAGGATATTCCTGAACAACTTCGGCGTGTTCACCAAGCCGTCGAGGGATGAGATTCACCCCAAGGAGCTTCAGAAGATATTAAAGGCGATAAAGGGTGAGTCCTATGAGGCACTCATCTCGAAGATCATGCTGCGTTCCATGAAGCAGGCGAGATACTCTACCGTGTGCAGCGGGCATTTCGGGCTTTCATGCAAGTATTACTGCCACTTTACATCTCCCATAAGGAGATATCCGGATCTGCAGATACACAGGATAATCAAGGAGAATATAAACGGCAGATTAGACGAAAAGCGCATAAATCACTATCATACCATACTCGGTCAGGTGAGTGACGACAACTCCTTAAAGGAGAGGCGTGCCGAGGAGGCCGAGCGTGAGGTGGTCAAGCTCAAGGAGATAGAGTATATGTCGGAGCATATAGGCGAGGAGTTCGACGGAGTTGTGTCCGGCGTGACCTCGAACTTTGTCTTCGTCGAGCTTGAGAATACGGTCGAAGGCGCAGCCTCGGTTGCGGATATGTTCGATGACCTGTATTTCTTTAAAGAAGAGGAGTATGCTATGGTCGGTGAGAAGACCGGCAAGCGCTATACTTTAGGCGATAAGGTCAGAGTCAAGGTGTTAAAATGCGATAAAATTCAAAAAAGCATTGATTTTTCAATAATTAGTGGTAATATAGATTAGGCTTTTTCAAAGAGGTTATATAAATATGGCAAAGAAACAGGGCACAAAGCTCATAGCCAACAACAAAAAAGCATATCATGATTTCTTTATAGAAGAAACCTTTGAGGCGGGCATAGCCTTAGTCGGCACGGAGGTCAAGTCTTTAAGGCAGGGCTCCTGCAGTATAAAGGAAGCCTTTATAAGAGTCGAGAAGGGCGAGGTATATGTCTATCAGATGCATATCGCTCCTTACGAGAAGGGCAATATCTTCAACCGGGATCCTTTAAGGATAAGAAAGCTTCTGCTTCATAAGTCTGAGATAAACAGGCTTATAGGACAACAGAAGATGAAGGGCTATACGATAGTTCCTCTCTCGGTTTATTTTAAGGACAGCCGCGTAAAGATAGAGATAGGCCTTGCAAGAGGTAAGAAGCTCTACGATAAGCGTGAGGACATAGCGAAGAAGGATGCGGCAAGAGAGGCTGCAAGGGACTTCAAGATAAGGAATCTTGAGTAAATTTTTTCAAGGGAGATGTAACAATGAGTCAGGCAAAGGTCGATAAATACAAGGAAGAGAAGAAAAACAGAGTTAAGATCCTTAAAAAGCAGAAGGCTAAGAAGGCCGCAACCATCTTCGTGTGCGCTGCTTTGGCAGGACTTATAATCGGTTATCCGGTAGGCAAGGGGCTTTATAAGGTGTCTGTCAAGAACAGAGAAGCAAATGCTACATTTGCCGCTTCAGCTTACGATACCTGGTTTAACCAGAAGTGGGCAGGCAACTACAGCGGAGTTATCCCGGCAGCTTCCGATACCGATGCTGAGGCTTCTACCGAAACATCCACAGAGAATACCGAATATATGGATGAGATGATGGATAAGCTCGGACTTGATTCTACCGATTTCGAGCAGGTTACCACTGAGGAGACCATTGTCGATTAACGGCATTTGGCATATAATCCGGGGTTGTACCGGTTTCGACAGGAGCTTAGAAATTATAGTAGCCGTCCGTGGACTCTGACCACGTAAAAACGGAGAATTAAATATAAACGCTGATTACGATTACGCGTTAGCAGCTTAGTAGCTGCTCGTCAGGAGCGGGAGGTCCGCAGACCGCACACCGGCGTCGACGATTGCGGAAAACTCTGTTGTCAAAGCTTTGAGATAGCAGAAAATCTATGAAGCTACCGAGGCAGTCAGCCTGCTTGTGGGCGGTCGGTTGAGGGAATAATAAAACATAAGCTGTGGCGGAAGAAGCTGTAATGGAAGGGCTTTTGGACGCGGGTTCGATTCCCGCCAGCTCCATAAAAAACCGCTTTAATGAGCGGTTTTTTATACGATAAATGAATACTTGAAAAGCTTGAGGGTGCCCTTGATTATGCTTTTTAGCATAAGGCCAAGGGGTAAAAGGGAAACAGGTGGAAGACCTGTGCGAACTCGTCACCGTGACGCGGAGTAGTTAAGCCGATATGCCACTGGATCTGTCCGGGAAGGCGGCTTGAATATGATGATGCCAAGCCGGGAAACCTGCCTTTATTGTCTGGTACATAAGATCACGAGTAATTGGTCGTGCCATTTGAAGGTTTTGATATGTATAACCTTTTATTTTTATGTGCCTGAATCCGATAAGGATACGGGCTTTTTTAGTGTTCAAATAAAACTATTATATCCAGGAGGTTTTTAACATGAGGAAAAAGATACTTACGGCATTTCTTGCAACTGCTATGACGGTAACGCTTCTTTGCGGCTGCGGAAGCAAAAAAGAAGAGACTACCACGGCTACAGAGAAGGTAACCGAGGCTGCAACTGCGGCTACCACAGAGGCTAAGGAATCGGAAACAGAGGTTGCCACCGACGAAGCTTCCGAAACCGAGGCTGCAACCGAGGACAAGGCAGCTTCAGATAAGGCAGCCGCTGACGAGGTTGCCGCTCTTATAGATGCTATATATGTTCAGGAGCGGACTCCGGAAACCGATGCTCAGTGCACGGCTGCAAAGCAGGCATGGGATGCGTTGACCGATGAGCAAAAGGAGCTTGTGGAGGGCGAGAATGCAGATCCCGATTACTTCGGCAGAGATACCGGAGATGCCTCTAAGGACGATCCGAGAAATGCGGATGACATAGGTGAGAACGAGATACTTGTTGTAAGCTTCGGCACATCATTTAATGACAGCCGCTCTCAGGATATAGGCGGTATCGAGGCTGCCATAGCGGAAAGCTATCCGGACTGGGCAGTGAGAAGGGCATTTACGGCACAGATAATCATCAACCATGTACAGGCACGTGACGACGAGAAGATAGACAACATGGATCAGGCTTTAGAGCGCGCCGTGGCAAACGGTGTAAAGAATCTTGTGATCCAGCCTACACATCTCATGCACGGCGCCGAGTATGATGAGCTTAAGGAAGCTGTGGATAAGTACGCCGATAAGTTTGATTCAGTCAGGATATCTGAGCCGCTCCTCGGCGAGGTCGGTGCCACGGGTGAAGATGTAAATGAGGATAAGGAGAGAGTAGCAAAGGCTGTAACTGATGAGGCGGTGAAGGAATCGGGCTATGACAGTCTTGACGCGGCTAAGGAGGATAGTGTAGCATATGTATTTATGGGACACGGAACCTCGCATGCGGCAAAGGTTACCTATACTCAGATGCAGAGCCAGATGAAGGCTCTCGGCTATGAGAATGTATGGGTAGGCACTGTGGAGGGTGAACCTGAGGAGACAGCTTGTGAGAACATTATCGAGGCAGTATCAGCTGCAGGCTACAAGAAGGTGATCCTTCGTCCGCTCATGGTTGTAGCCGGAGATCATGCAAACAATGATATGGCCGGAGATGAGGAGGATTCATGGAAGTCCATGTTCTTTAACAGCGGAAAGTTCGAGTCGGTTGATTGTCAGATAACAGGTATGGGAAGCATAGCTGATATCCAGAAAATATATACAGATCATTTAAAGGCGGTAATAGAATAAGATGAAAAAACTGATCAATAAGCTGGGGGTTACACTCTGCATCGCGGCACTTGTTACGGTATCGGGATGCGGGAAAAAGGATACTACCGAAAAAGCTTCTGTTACGGAAGCCATAACCACTGAGGCTGCGACAACTGAAGCTGAAAAGGATAAAGCGGAGACGGAAGCTGCGGAATCTACGGAGGCTTCCGAATCGGCAGCGAAGCTTGACCTTCCTGACGGCGATTATATTGCGGACTTTGAGACCGACAGCACCATGTTCCGCATAAATGATACACTCGACGGAAAGGGAAAGCTGACCGTAAAAGACGGTAAAGCGTTCATACATATAGTCATGCCGTCAACCAAGATCCAGCAGCTTTTTGTGGGTCTTGCAGAGGATGCTAAGAAGGATGGCGCCGAGCTTATAGATCATACTGTCGAGAGTGTGACCTACGATGACGGACTTACGGAAGACGCAAATGCTTTCGATGTCCCTGTGACCGTTCTTGATGAGGAGTTCGATCTCGCCCTTATCGGAGAGAAGGGAAAGTGGTATGACCACAAGGTTAAGGTGACTAATCCTGTTCCCGCTGCGGATGCGGGCAGTGATGATGCAGGTTCTTCGAATGAAGAAGCTTCTTCGGAGGAAAGCACGCAGACCATAGCTCTTTCCTTAGAGGGAGGTTCGGGAAAGGCAAGCATTACATCGCCTGCCGAATACAAGGAGGAAGGCGGTATATATACCGTCAGACTCGAGTGGAGCAGTCCTCACTATGATTATATGATAGTGGACGGCGAGAAGTATGAGCCGGTAAATACAGACGGCAATTCGGTGTTCGAGATCCCCTTCAAGAGTATAGACGCACCTGTCACTGTCATAGCGGACACAACAGCGATGAGTACTCCTCACGAGATAGAATATATCATTACATTTGATGCATCATCGATTGGAAAATAACATATTGATATTGTCCTAAGCCCACGGTTTTGTGCCGTGGGCTGGTTTGAATTTATGGTAGATAAAAACTATAATCATAATATAATACTATTTGTGATCGCTTTTGCTATATTGATGCTGCTTTCGGCATGCTCGGGCAGGAACACTGACGAAAATGCGCCGGCAAAGGGAGCATCACTGTCACATGAAGCCCTGGAGCTTAAGTATGCAACGCAGTTTTCGGTTGATATGTATGAAAATGGCATAAAGCATATACATATCGAGGACGGATATGACTACATCCTGCTTCCGCAAGGCATGGATGAGGCCGAAGCTTCACGCCTTGGCATAGACAAGGCCGTTGTTATAACCGAGTCGCCGGAAAGTATATATGTAGCCGCTTCATCAGCGATGGACCTGATAAGGGAGCTTGGCGGACTTGACAGGGTTAAAGCCTGCAGCACAAAGGCCGAAGATTACGGGATAGAGGAGATAAGCAAGGCTATAAACTCCGGTGATATATTCTATGCCGGAAAGTACAGTGCACCGGATTATGAATTGCTCATGGGGCTAAAGACGGGACTTGCGGTCGAATCAACCATGATATATCATAACCCAAAGGTAAAGGAACAGCTCGAGAGACTCGGAATACCGGTTATAGTCGAGCGGTCAAGCTATGAGACCGACCCGCTGGGACGGCTGGAGTGGATCAAGCTCTACGGACTTTTACTCGGGAAATATGACGAGGCTTTAAGCTTTTTTGATGAGCAATGTGCGCGTGTTGATAAGCTTATCGAAAATATAGACATAAAGGACAAGAAAGAGGTTGCATTCTTTTCGGTATCGCCAAACGGTTACGTAAATGTCAGAAAGCCGAAGGATTATGTGAGCGCCATGATAGAGATGGC
>ONVB01000299.1 GCA_900321145.1 uncultured Eubacteriales bacterium
GGTTTCAAAACATGCTTTATGAAAGCCTTGACAAGGATATTCTGTGCGGATACTATTACGATGTAGCGAATACGGATAGGAGCCGTCACGAACCCCCTGTAGTTTATCTTTATAGGAGAGAAGAAGCTTTAATAATCGAATTATTCGCGGAAGACCGATGGTTTCATAACCGCATTGGTGTCTTTCGCAGAAGGACGGGGTATAAAAGTGAAAAAGAAAAAAAGTCTTCTGGTTACAGTAGGATTGGTTATGCTGTTGATGTTTGTCACGGCTGCGCTTCTGAATGCAGCACAGATAAACAGGAATTATTCTTCGATTTTTATGGACAAGCTGCAGGATGATACGAAGAGCATGACGGATTATGTAAGGGACGAGCTGTGTGAGTACAAAGCACTTCCATGGCTTTTTTCCTACTGGGAGGAAAACTATGCCGGTATGGATATACCGGTCAATGGGCTTGAAGACGAAAACTGGATAGAAAGACATCAGAATTATTATTACTACAGGGTGAAGACCGTGACCGAAGCTGAGGCTTTGAGTATGCCGGAAGCCGAGCAAAAGGAATTTGCGGAGACATGTTATATGAAGATGGCTGTTTTTTTTGATCACCTGAAGCAGAAGTTCAATATGGTCGGACTATACTGTTCAAGCTACAAGGGGAACAACGAATCATTTGCTCTTTTCTATGGAGTCGACAAAGCTTCGGAGGGTGAAAGATATGCGCTCGGAAAGATGTGGCCGTTTCATCCGGAGCTTCATCCGGTCGCCGACAAAATCGTTCGGACAGGAATGGATATAAGTGAAGTAGAGCATGTGACCTCGACCACGGACGGAATAGAGTATATGTTTGTCTATACTCCGGTGATATATGATGGCGAGGTGCTGGCACTTATCTGTGAGACCAGACACTGGACAGAGGTTAAAGAGGATATTACCTCAAATGCCAGAAAGGTTGAGATGGTCAATTCCATTGTGCTGCTGTTTATTATTTCCGTTATAATGATGCTCATCTACATAGTTGTGATAAGACCGCTCTTTCGGGTTCAGGGAATCGTCAGGAGATATAAAACGGATAAAGAGAGTTCCTCCGCAGGTTCAGACCTTAAGGTCTTGGCAGAGAAGGAGAATGAGATAGGAATGCTGGCAGGTGATGTGGCGGCAATGATCGAGTCGATAGACGGATATATCGATGAAGTGAAGAGTGCGGCAATCGAGAAGGAGAGGATCGGTGCCGAGCTTGATATGGCGTCTGGTATTCAGAGTGCCAGTCTGCCGAGTAAGTTTCCGGCATTCCCTGAAAGGAGAGAGTTTGACATCTATGCTATGATGAATCCCGCTAAGGAGATAGGCGGTGATTTCTTCGATTTTTTCATGACGGACGAAGATCACCTGGTGATGGTAGTTGCCGATGTTTCGGGAAAAGGTGTTCCCGCAGCGCTGTTCATGATGGTATCACAGACGGTTATCAGGTCCATAGCCGGGTCAATGAAAAGTCCTAAGGACATACTTATAAGTGCAAATCAGACGCTCACGATCAGCAACTCGGAATGCATGTTTGTCACAGTCTGGCTTGGAATACTGGATGTGAAAACCGGGAAGCTTGTCTATGCGGACGCCGGGCATGAAAAGCCTGTGGTGTTTCATGACGGAAGCTGGAGTCTGATAGAGAAGGTTTCCGGGAGCGTGGCATTAGGTATGCTTTCGCCTGAGGATTACAATAAGCTGACGGAGAAGTATCATTTTACTGATCGGGAAATCATGATGAAACCGGGAGATGTGCTGTTTCAGTATACCGACGGTGTAACTGAAGCCAATGACAAAAGTGAGAACCTCTTTGGTGAAAAAAGACTGCTTCAGGCGCTTGTTACTTCGGAGGACAATACTCCCGAGGTTCTGCTGAAGCATGTCCGAAGCCGGATAGATGAGTTTGCCCAGGACACACCTCAGTTTGATGATATAACCATGCTCGCAATACAGTTTAAAGGTGCGGGGGAAGGTTATTGATAACATGATCATTTAAGGAATGGTAAACCGGGAAGTGGA
>ONVB01000293.1 GCA_900321145.1 uncultured Eubacteriales bacterium
CAGAGGTCAAGGTATGCTTCTTCCACGCTGGCGTAGTTCTTATAAGCACCGGAGTAGATCACCGAAGCATAGGAACCGCCTTCGGTGTGGAGTCTGCCATACTCCTCCATGGACTGCTCCAGGTTGTTATAATAACTGTTCTTTACGGCTTCCTTCTCCTTCTTGTCGGTCATAACGGCACTTATTATGCTCACCGCAAGGATCACCGCCATGACGATGACCGCTATACCGAGTATGTCAAATACCAGCTTCTCTGCAACTGTTCTTCTCTTAATAACCGCCGTGCTCTCTCTCATAATTCGCTCCCCCTTTTTAAGATTCTTCGTCGCTGCGCTCCTCAGAATGACACCGTGCTTTATTTCCACATTTGCAAACACTCGTTCGCGTTCATGCGTTCGATTATAGCACATTTGTTCGGTTTGTCAAGGACTTTTTCAAACATTTGTTCACAGAACATTTATTCTCTTATTGCAACAAGTGTTCCGTTCATTTATAATCATGGTTATATCTAAGTAAGGAGGCTTAACCCTATGAAGAAACGTCAGGTATACAACCCTTTTCTGCCTTTGCACGAGTACATCCCCGACGGGGAACCGCACGTGTTCGGCGACAGGGTTTATCTTTTTGGATCACATGACAGGGAGGGCGGCTACACATTTTGCATGGATGACTATACGGTATACTCAGCACCGGTTACCGACCTGTCCGACTGGAGATGCGAGGGAGTGATATACCGCGCGGATCAGGACCCCATGTATGAGACATATAAATATATGTACGCACCGGATGTGGTCAGGGGCAACGACGGCAGGTACTACCTCTACTACTGTATGGCCGGCGACTACGGCATAGGCGGCTACAGGAATCCGATAAGTGTGGCAGTGTGCGACACTCCCGCAGGAAAATACGAATACCTGGGACATGTGCGTAATAAGGACGGAAGCCTTATGATGCGCTATGTCTGCTTCGATCCCGCAGTCATGAACGACAACGGTGTGATACGGCTTTACTACGGCACACAGTACGGCTTTGAGGAGCAGGATGATTTCCTCACAAGCGGAAATGTTGAGGTCGAGATGGACATGTTCGGCAGAACCAGGGAGGAGATACTCTCCTACCCCGACAGCATAAACGGGCCGATAGGACTCACCTTAGAGGACGATATGCTCACGGTGAAGGACGAGCCGCATCACATCATACCTTACAGAGTTAAGGGAACAGACTTTGAAGAGCATCCGTTCTTCGAAGGCTCTTCCATGCGCAAGGTCGGCGATAAGTATTATTTTATATATTCCTCATGGCAGAATCATGAGCTGTGCTATGCGACAAGCGACTATCCGGATAAGGATTTTAAGTTCGGGGGCACCATAGTTTCAAACGGAGATGTGGGATACAACGGACGCGCTCACGGGGACAGCCTGAACATGACAGGGACCACCCACGGAAGTATAGTCGAGATAAACGGCGAGTGGTACATATTCTACCACCGGCTCACACATAAGTCGGACTACAGCCGTCAGGCCTGCGCCGAGAAGATCGAGATCCTTCCCGACGGAAGCATACCGCAGGTTACCATCACAAGCTGCGGCCTTAACGGCGGTCCTCTGTCCGGCGAAGGCGTATATCCGGCAGTTATTGCATGCAACATAACCAACGGACATATGCCCCACGGCTGCAACTGTATATATGATGCTCATTTTCCGAATGTTACCAATTCCGGGGATGACCGCTTTATAGGAGAGATCGAGAACGGTACGCTGATCGGCTACAAGTATTTCGACTTTGCGTCCGAAACCGCTCTGGCCGTTACGGCAAGGTTTGAGACCGAGGAAAATATAGTGTCCTACGAGGGACCGATCAGGGTTGACGAGCGCGGAACACTTCCGCCGGGCAGGAACAGCACCGGCTACGGAGAACAGTCCGAGGGTGCTCCGTATCTCGAGGTAAGGCTTGAGACAGACGGCGACGAGATTGCACGCATTACGCTTGACAAATCCGCAGGCAAGCCTTTTACATGGCAGATGTTGAAGGCCGACAAGCCGATACCCGCAGGCACCCACGCGATATATCTTATATATCACTCGTCTGCCGCATCAGAAAAAATACAGCTTCGGGAGCTTGTATTATTGCCTGAAGCATAAAGCTGTGATAGAATCTATCCGCATATAAAATCATTGTCAAACAGACGGAGGAACACACCCATGGCATTTTATTCATATGTATTTACCGCAAACATCAAGGGCTACAAGGAGAAGCTTCATGCCATCGCCGACCGCGAGGGGCTGAGCTATCACAAGCTCTGGATCGACACCATACACTGCGTGCTAAAGTACGGCATGGCACTTTCAGACTACTTAAACTATGAGTTCTGGAAGAAGAGCAAGAAGGAGAGGCGTTCCTATGCGGGCGTCAGACTTCAGAACGATTTCTACGAGAAGGTAAGCCCTGCCAAGTACAAGAAGCGCTATACCGTAAAGCCCGACTTTCAGACCGAGTTCATAGAGTTCACGAAGAGGAAGTTCGTAGTTCCCGAGAGGGAGGACTTAGACAAGGTCAACGAATTCATCGACAGCCACGAGGAATTCATCTTAAAGCCCGTCGAGGACTGGGGCGGCGGAAAGGATGTCAGCAAGGTAAAATGTGCCGAGATCGAAGACAGACAGAAGTTCTACGATGACTGCGTCACCAACCACCTCTTCCTCGAGGAGGTCATCACACAGCACGAGGAAATGAACCGCCTCTGCCCCACCTCCTGCAACACCATCAGGATCATGACCTTCAACAACAAGGGCAAGGCCGAGGTGCTCGATGCTTACTTAAGAGTCGGCAACGGGGAAAATGTAGTCGACAACTTCCACGCAGGCGGAACCGTGACTCCTATAGACACAAAGACCGGAAAGCTTGTGGGAAATGCTCTCGACAAGGACTTAAAGGAATTCGAATATCACCCTATGACCGGAGTAAAGTTCGACGGCTTCCAGATTCCTTACTACAAGGAGGTAGTCGAAATGGTCAAGAAGGCCGCTCTTATGGGAGACAAGATACTCGTTATCGGCTGGGACGTGACGATAGCTCCGGACGGTCCGGTGATCATAGAGGCAAACAGAAGGCCCGGCTTCGACGGCGTTCAGGTTGCGTCAAAGCGAGGCAGGAAGGATCTCATGAGGCACTGCCTGAGAGAGCTGGGAATGCTGAAGAAATAATTACATAATAATACAGTGCCGTGCCACAACCAAAAACAGCGGCAACGAGGTTTACAGGCCCGGCTGTCTGGGATAATTAAAACAGGGTGCTTTGAAATGCACCCTGTTTTAATTTCCCGCCGCGCCGGGAATATAG
>ONVB01000292.1 GCA_900321145.1 uncultured Eubacteriales bacterium
ACTGTCTATGGGCTCTGGTTCGGAGAGCACATCCACATTTATCTCCAGCGACAGCAGCTCGTCCCTCGTGATCGGATCAAACCTCGGGTCTTTGGTCGAAGCGCTTATGGCGTTGACTATGATCTCATTTGCGACCATGCTCGTAACAGGTCCTATGGTCCCTATGCAGCCCCTTAAGCGTCCCTCCTTATGGATGGATACAAACACTCCCGCCTGCCTCTTTGTAAGCTCCTTTTTAAGCTCCTCACGCGCCTCGTCGGAAGCCTCTCCGGCAAGTATCCGCTCCCCGCTCGTCTCCCAGGTTATCGGCTCGCCCGTGATTATATAATTCTCCAGAGAAAGTCTCGCAAGCCTTACATATCCGTCCTCTCTGTCCCTTGCGGCTCTGCGCCTTTCACGCTCTCTTTCTTCCCATATATCAAGAAATGCCCTGTTCTCGTCCCTGATTTCTTCTCCCTGCGCATCCGTCCTGACCTTGTAGGTACACACACCGTACCCCACACCGGTCACATCCTGATGTGACAGCTTCTCTGTTTCCAGCTCTGTCCTGTCAAACGCTCCGGCCATGATCACAAAGGATCTGTGGCCGCACTCCGCTGCCTTGTCAAGAAATGTCTCGTCGAAGTCAAAGAGCTCATCAAAGGAAGCCCTGCCCATCACGTCCATTATCCTTTCGTCATATACAGGCCCCTCCTTCGCAAAGCCATACGGTCCGTAATCCTGAAGCTTGTGAGACAGATCTCCGCTCGCGATAAAAACCGCGCGTCTGTCTAACGCCTTAGACACTTTAGCTATCTCCATGCCGAGCTTATAGTGATAGCTCATTGAAAGTCCCGATAACCCTATCCTCACAAGCTTGAAATCAGTATACCTTTGAAGCAGGAAATAAAGCGGGACTAAGGTACCGTGGTCAAGGGAAGCATCTCTTTCTCCGAGAGTTCCCGCAGGTATGACCGCACTCTTTGCCTCATCACACAACATGCTTACAAATTCCGTATCATATGCCACCTGAGCCGATACCTGAGGGGCTCCGAACCTTGCAAAAGACCCCTCCGCGCCCTGCCCGGGCGAAATATGGAAGTAATCCGCATACATCACGCTGTGAGGCGAGGTTAAGATCACCGTGTCCGGCTTCAAGTCAGCCACAAACTGCGCCGCCTTCTCATAAGCCTTCGTCGTCTCCTCTATCTGCTTTTCTCCCCCTCTCCCGACCGCCGGTACGATCATCGGCGGATGAGGAACCATAATACCTGCTGCTATACCCATACAAACACCTCCTAAAAAGCGTATACGGTTATCATAAATAACCGCATACGCTTTGTCAATGCTCGATCAAAACAATCCAAACAGACTGTATTGATTGGTCTCTGGTATATCTCCGAGTATACCGAGTTCTGCCATATCGTCAAGATTCGTCTTAGATACTTTAGCTCTTTCTCTTATCTCTTCCCTTGAAAGGAACTCGCCCTTCTTTGCCGCCTCCTCAAGCTGGACCGCTGCGGCAGGACCGAGTCCCGCTATACTCGACAGGCTCGGCATGATCTTGCCGTCTATGATCTGGAACCTGTCAGCCTTTGCCTTATATAAGTCGATAGGCATAAACTCTATGCCTCTTGCATACATCTCCTGCACAAGGCGCATATCCTTGATCGCATCCTTAATGGTGGCCGTCTGCTCCTCCTTCGGGATCTTCGCATACTCCGCCATATGCTCCTCAAGCTTCTCCTTGCCAAAGCACATAAGCCTGTAGTCAAAGCCCGAAGCCCTTATACTGTAGAAGGCCGTATAGTATGCAAGCGGGTACCTGACCTTGAACCATGCTATCCTCCACGCCATCATGACATAGGCCGCAGCATGGGCCTTGGGGAACATATACTGTATCTTGTTACAGGACCATATATACCAGTCAGGCACATCATGGGCCTTCATATCCTCTACCCACTCTTCCCAGGCTTCCTTGCACTTGCCCTTCGCCACATTTCCCTTTCGCACATTCTCCATGATCTTAAATGCGGTTCCCGGTTCGAGTCCCTTATATATCAGATAAGTCATAATGTCATCTCGTGTACAGATGGCGTCCGAAAGCAGGCAGGTGCCCTCCTTGATCAGCGTCTCCGCATTTCCGAGCCACACATCCGTGCCGTGCGAAAGGCCCGCTATACGCACCAGATCCGAGAAACCGTTCGGATTGGTGTCTATAAGCATCTGCATGGCAAAATCCGTACCAAACTCAGGGATACCCAGCGTACCGAGCTGAGTACCTCCTATATCCTCAGGCTTTATGTTAAGCGCGCTCGTATTATGGAAGAGGCTCATGACATCCTTATCGTCTAACGGGATAGTCTTTGCGTCCACACCGGTCAGGTCCTCAAGCCGTCTGATCATGGTCGGATCGTCGTGCCCGAGTATATCGAGCTTTAGGAGGTTATGGTCTATGGAATGATACTCAAAATGCGTTGTGATTATATCGGTATTAGTATCATAAGCCGGGTGCTGTATGGGCGTAAACGAATATATCTCCTCATGTCTCGGGAGCACGATCATACCGCCCGGGTGCTGGCCCGTTGTCCTCTTTACTCCGGTGCAGCCCGCTGCCAGACGCTCCATCTCGCAGTGTCTCCTTACCTGCTCATGCTCCCTTAAGTACTTCATGACAAAGCCGTAGGCTGTCTTGTCCGCAAGAGTACCTATGGTACCTGCTCTGAAGGCCTTCCCCTTTCCGAAGAGCTCTTCCGTATAGGCATGCGCTCTCGGCTGATATTCTCCCGAGAAATTAAGGTCTATATCAGGCTCCTTATCACCCTTGAAGCCGAGGAATGTCTCAAAGGGGATGTCATGTCCCTCCTTGATCATCTTGTGCCCGCACTTTGGGCAATCGCAGTCGGGCATATCGCAGCCCGACCGGCCGGCATAAGCCTTTACCGTCTCGGATTCAAAGTCCACGAAGTGACACTCGGGACATATATAATGCGCAGGCAGAGGATTAACCTCGGTTATGCCTGCCATGGTAGCCACAAAGGATGAGCCGACCGAACCTCTCGAACCAACCAGATAACCGTCGTCGTTAGACTTCCACACAAGCTTCTGGGCTATGATATAAAGCACGGCAAACCCGTTTGAGATAATAGAATGAAGCTCCTTCTTCAGTCTCGCATCCACTATCTCCGGAAGTTCATCACCATATATCTCATGTGCCTTGTTGTAGCAGATGTCCGTCAGCGTTTTATCCGAATCCTCAATTATCGGTGGTGCCTTATCCGGTCTTACCGGTGATATCTTCTCTATCATATCTGCGATGAGATTTGAGTTGTCTACCACTATCCTTTTGGCCACGTCACTGCCGAGATACTTGAATTCCTCCAGCATCTCCTCTGTCGTCCTGAAGTAAAGAGGAGGATAATTATCCGCTTCCTTGGCCTTCGCCCCGGGCTGTCCGCCGATTATGATCTTCATATATATCTCATCATCGGGATCGATAAAATGCACATCACCCGTTGCAACCACCGGCTTTCCTGTCCTGTTGCCGAGCTCCACAATACGGCGGTTTATATCCTGCAGATCCTCATCGGAATTGACATTAAACTTATTATCACCTATGAACTTCCTGTTGTTGCATACGGGCTGAACCTCAAAATAGTCATAGAAGTCCGCTATCCTCGGGATCTCGCCTTCATCCATCCCGTTCAGATAAGCCTGATAGATCTCACCCTCCGAACAGCCCGAACCTATGATCAGGCCTTCTCTGTACTTGACTATCAGGCTCTTCGGTATCTTCGGTAGCTTATTAAAGTAGTTAAGATGTCCCTCCGACACGAGCCTGTAAAGATTGACTCTGCCCGTCTCATTTTTGATAAGTATCGTGCAGTGCTTTGCCCTTGCCTTCTTTATCGCATCCGGATTATGCGAACCGAGGCTGTTTAATCCTGCTATCGTATCTATACCCTTGGCCTTGATAAACTTGAGCATCTTGACAAATATAGCCGCGGTAACATCCGCATCGGCCACAGCTCTGTGGTGATGAGCATTTACCACTCCGAACTGCTTACAGAGCCTGTCAAGGTTGTAGCTTCCGAGCTCAGGCACAAGAACCTGCGCTATAGTCATAGTATCCAATATAGTCGGCTTCCACTCCGTTCCGAGCGTCTTCGCATAGTGTCTTATGAAACCCGTATCGAACTTTGCATTGTGCGCTACAACAACCGCATCTCCCACGAAGTCAAGAAACTTAGGCAGAAGCTCCTCATAGGTAGGTGCATTCATGACCATCGCGTCGGTGATCGAAGTAAGCTGTGTTATATGGTACGGTATGGGTATCTCGGGGTTGATGAATTCCGAAAACTTGTCTATCACCTCGCCGTCCCTCACCTTGACAGCACCTATCTCTATGATCTTGTTTCTCGTCTCTGACAGACCTGTCGTCTCTATATCGAAAACCACATAATCCGTGCCGTCAAGTGTCTGTCCCTTTTCATTTTGCACGAAATCTATAAGGTCATCCACCACGAAGGCTTCGAAGCCGTAAATAATCTTAAAGTCATCATCCTTTTTCAGGCAATGGTTTGCTACCGGGAAGGCCTGGACCCCGAACTTATCTGTTATGGCAACAGCCTTCATTCCCCATTCCTTTGCACGGCTTATGACCTTTCCCACATCGGCGACACTGTCCATATCGCTGTAAACAGTGTGCAGGTGGAGCTCCACGCGCTTCTCGAGCGCATCGTCCATGCGCTTTTCCCTGAAATCATTTGTAAGCTTCACACCGACTACCGAGGATATGCACAGCTCCTTTGAATATGTATCGTAGAGCGGGATACCCTTCACTATAACAAATGCTCCCGGCTTCAACTCGGCAAGCATGGGATCATAATCTTCGGGAACCAGGAAAAGCTTGAACACGATACTGTCCGTAAAATCGGTCAGCACGAAGGTCGCAAGAAACTTTCCGGACTTCTTAAGCTCCCTGCCCTCTGCGGATATTATCTGTCCGCGCACGACCACTTCGCCTATTCCGTCGAAGAGATCGCATATCTTGGTTTCTTCACCCTCGACATTTCGTCCGTAGATACAGTTTTCGTCGTAGTTTCCGCCCTTCTTCCCGTACTTACCTCCCTTGTTCTTATCCCGGAACGTCTTCTTATCTTCCTTTTGCTTATCTTCCTTCTTATCCTCTCCGGCAGATACTTTTTCATTTTTTTCTACTGTCTTAGACGTTTTGTCTGTCTGGTTAGACACAGTCCTGGCATCGTCATCCTTTTTACTCTCCTCCGCCTCTTTCCTGTCCCTCATATCCCTGCGGCGGCTTTCTATCTCCTCTATCTCTCTGGCCAGTCTTCTTTCGTTGGCTTCCTTTAAGGTATTCTTGTGTTCCTCCGTGTAATCAAAGCCGACTCTGACCTCTATCCCGAATCTCTCACTGTAGGTATCAACCAGGTATTGCTTTATGGTATCCGACATCATCCTTGCTATATCCGAGTCCGGAAGAGCGAGAGTGATTATCCCGTCGTTAAAATACCACTCCGCATGCCTGAGTATCCTGCCTGCCACCCTGCTCTTCTCATCAAGCTCGCAGAGGAAGCTGTCCTTATATACCTCGCATACACTCTTTGCGTCATACTGCGCGGAAAGCTGAAAATGCTCTTCTATCTTAAGAGACCCCGCCTGTCCCGCAAAGACATGCTCACACAGCCTGTCCTCCAGCTCCTTTATGGCATACCTGTCTATGATATGCTCAGACTCGATCTGTATCCAAAGCTGTCGCTTTCTGTCATACATGGTAACGCTTTTAACCCATGCATTGCCCACCTCGCTCCTTAAGCGTTCGCCCGGATCAAACCCCGGGAACACATCAAAGAGCAGTTCCCTTTTCCTTTCTTTTCCTTCTTCCATTCTTCTTCCTCCTTAGGATTCACTGTGTTCTTCACATAGCACTTTTTTTGCTACGCACAGTCCATAAAATACTGTAAGCGGGCAGGGAAGATGCGGACCGCATCCTGCTCGCGCGCCTATAAACTAAGAAAGCACTATAGATAAACTATAGTGCTTTTTTCGCTACATCATAGATTATAACACCATTTTTCAAAAAATAAAGGGGATTTTTATCACATTTCAAGAGATTTTTTAAGCCTCTCAAGTCCATCCCAGAGCAGGGTTCTCGGGCAGGCAACATTCATCCTCAGGAATCTCTCCCCTCCCTTGCCGAACACACTTCCCGGCGAGAGGTACAGTCCGGTCCTGCTTCGAATTTCAGCCTGAAGCTTCTTTGAGTCCTCTGTATAATTGCTCATATCCAGCCACATAAGATATGTCGCGTCCTGCTTTACCGCTTTTACCTTCGGTAGTTCATTTTCAATAAACTCGTAAACCAGATTTTTGTTCCCGTCAATATAAGCATTCAGTGCTTCAAGCCATTCATGTCCTTCATCCGAAAAAGCAGCCAGCGTCGCATCCATTGCAAACGCATTCGGCTCGGCCACCTCATCGGTGTTCAGCGCACGGTTCATCCTGTTACAGAGTCCTTCTTCGGGAACATATACAGCTGCCGTATTAATGCCTGCTATGTTAAAGCATTTAGTCGGAGCAACGGCGGTTATGCTGTTCCTGCGGCACTCCTCTGAAGCGCAGGCAAAAGGAACATATTCACTGCCGGGTGCAACTATGTCGCAATGTATCTCATCAGAGAAAACAAGTACATGGTGCTTTGCGCACAGCTCTCCCACTCTCTTCAATGTCTCTGCGTTCCATATCTTTCCGATAGGATTGTGCGGATTACAGAGTATCATCATGGTGGTAAGCGGATCGGAAAGCTTCTTTTCAAGATCATCAAAATCCATGAAGTACTCACCGTCTTTATACTCAAGCCGGTTTTCAAGCACCCTGCGGCCGTTGTTGATGATTGAATTAAAGAATATGTTGTACACCGGCGTCTGGATAACGATTTTTTCCGCAGGCGTCGTAAACTTCCTCACCGCGGTCGAAAGAGCCGGAATAACGCCTGTGGTGAAGATCAGTCTGTCCTTTTCCATTTCAAGGTTATGGTACTTAAACCACCACCGCGCATAAGCCTCATACCACCCGTCCGGTATCACACTGTAACCGAACACGCCATGAGCCACCCTTTTCTCCACAGCTTCCCGTACGCATGGCGCTGTCGGAAAATCCATGTCGGCCACCCACATCGGAAGCTCGCCGTCACCTACATCCCATTTAAGAGAGCCCGTACCGCGCCTGTCCGTAACTGTATCGAAATCAAAGCTATACATCCTATCACCTTCCTACCACAGTCCGTCGGGAGTGTCGGTACGCTCCCCTATATCATCACATACTATCACTGTCTTTCC
>ONVB01000291.1 GCA_900321145.1 uncultured Eubacteriales bacterium
AAGGGGTACCGCTTGCGGTGGATTCCTTAGGACATCGAAGGCCGGCACCTCAACGCTCCGCATTGAGGTCTGCGTCGCTACGCTCAGGATGACACAATCTCCCCACATGATACCGGTGTGTCATTCTGAGGACTTCAACCCGAAGAATCATTTTCATGATTTATTTTACACTGCCTATTTCATACTCTTTCAGGCAGTATTCAAAAGCCGCCGTATGAAACGACTGCCCTGCATCTATGATCTCCGGAAGAGTCAGCCGGCTCGATGAAACGATATATATATGCCTCGTCAAAAGGGTATCATAAAATGCACTGCACAGCGCATATATCCTCTTGAACTCCTCCGACTCATTCCTGTCAAGGCTGTCTGCTTTACTCTCCGCAAACATACTCATGTCGCGTCTTAAAGCTTTCGCCTCCTCAAACAACTCGATCATCTCGGGTATAAGCCTGAATATCCTTATCGCTCCGGGCTCCACGAAAAGGTCGGGGTACTCATCCTTCCTCTTCATCAGAGCCTCACACCGGCTTTTCAACCTTCCGAAAGTGAGCTCTCCCACATCCTCACGCTTTAGCTTCTTTGACTCTTCAAGCCCTGCCTGAATAAGATAGGTCACCGGATAGCTCCGGAGCTCTTCCCGGTCATATCCTCCGATTCTTTCATCTATCAACTCTATCTGAGCATCGATCGGCTTTAGCGGTTCTACCCTGTTGCAGTCCGCTCCCCATGTCACACGGATGTAATTCCCGTGCATAAAGTCCGGTTCCTTTTTATCGACTATATACTCCAAAAACTGTTCCGCACTCTCAGCGATAAATGTCACGAGATTGAGTGCCACCCTGTAGTGCTCCCTGATAACCTCTTCCAAACCCTCGAACTCCGGATCCTTAAGAAGCAGGTCCCTTGTGCAGATATACTCAGCCTCCTTCTTCATGGAGCTCTTGATGTCAGTGCCTACCCTCTCCACAAGCTCCCGTGATATGACACCCTTTCCTTCATCCTGCTTCACGGCAGTCTTAAGGTACTCCATGCATCTGCTCATGCGTCCCTTAAGTTCACCTTCGGACTTTTCCAAAACCTCTTTGAAGCTCTTCCTGAAGCTGTCCGTCTTCCGAACCTCATCCGCGAGAAGCTGCATGACTCTGTGTTCCCGGTCAAGCACCGCTTCCTGATAGTCTTTGAGCCTACCGGGAAATGCCCTCGCGGCCGTTGACATCTCTTCCCTGCTTATATCCCTTTTCCCGGCCAGGTCAAGCCCGTTTGCGGTAAACCAGCAAATAAGCACATCCCTTATCTTATCCAGCCTCTCCGAATCTGCCTTACGCTCAGCCTCCTCACGCATGCCTGCGCCGTCTGAAGCCTCTTGAGTTCGCTTTTTAAGGTGTTCATAAGTCGCTATCATACCGGCCACCTGCTCAGCCATGCCCTCATCAGCACCTGACTCTTCCGGCTGCGGCGTAAACTCCCGGCCGCTCAGCTTCTTTATCTGTGCTCTTTTCTCCTTATAGATTGTCAGCGCACGCTCGGCAGTTTTGCTGAAAGCACCGGCCCGCATCCTCTTCGCTCCCCTGTCGGCTGCATCCTCCGCCGCGCTGCTTTGCTGCTTATACTTCTCTGTCTCTTCCCTGACTTTAAGGTCCGTACTCTGCTTAGAGCTCATTGCCGGCACTCCTTTTGAGCCGTCAATATACAAGACGCTCAGTGTCCTGCTTATCCCAAGCAGCTTTCTGTCTTCCAATACACCCATACCACACCTCGATCACTGTTTATTTCAAAGCTCCGTCAGTTTCCCAAGAAGCTTATTTGCCTTCTTGGCTTCATAGGCTCTCACAGCTCTGAATACCTTGAGACCGGCTTCCTCATATGGCCTTATCTCGAAACACGCAAGCGTAAAGTAAAGCTTCATCCTCTCCTCGCTCTGAGGAAAATCAGCAAATGTCCCGAGCAGCCCGCCTCTATCCCTCGCGGCCTCCTCACGGCTCCAGATCATATCCGCGGCATACTCCGGGATGTCATAATTCTCAGTAAGGGCGATCCATACTATCTCCTGCCACATGGCTTTCACGCGCACGAGACAGACCCCGACAAGCCTGTCAGGCTCCGCGCTTCCGTCATAAGTTAAAATACCCGTAAGTTCACCGCTCATTATCCCGTCCTTGTAGATGTCGGGGATCAGTTCCCCGAGCAGATCCGCATCATAGCTATCCATTATGAAATCAAACAGCATACCGGCTCCTTTCCCGCTAACTCAGATATTTAAGAAATACTGAAACTCAGAGACAAAATGTGTCAACTCTATCCAAAACTCACCGTTTGTCTTATCGATATCCATTTCGGGTATCACCTCACCTTTTTCATTCAACCTGTACTGCGGAACATAATATGCCCAAGGATTACGAAGCTTCAGCATCAGCACCTTTCTTCCGTTGTAATCAAATTTACCGCAATCCAGGATAGAATAAGCATGATTTCCGGCAATTCCCGCCTCCGTCTTTTCCCCCGCATTTCCTACTATATCCGAGCTTTTATTTTTTTCGTAAGTACCTGCCACAACTATCCCGCCTTTTTTCAACGATTCCTTTATTTGATCATAGTATTCCTTCATACTTTGGGTATAATAACCCGTAAAGAATTCCGGTTCTTTATTATTACCGGCCTCGTTGACCTTCTCTATGGATAACTGCAGTGTTTTGATAGCATGACTTTTGATGATCTCAAACGCCTGCCGTAACGAAAGCTCCTCGTTATCCATATCATACATAGTGTCAGCCATATGCATATATGTTATTTCGTCTTTCACCTGTTCGTAGGTCAGTTCCCGAAGAGCTGCTATCACAGGCTCCGTATTCTTGATATACTCCTGAGGGTTACCGCCCTTGGCACTTATTTTTTTGTAATGGCATACCCACTCTAAAAGACTATCGCTATCGGACTGCAAAGCTTCGGCCCGGCGCTTTTTTCTTTGCTCAAGCAGGCCGATCGCTTCGCCGGGAATCCCGTCTTTTGTCAGATCCGAATAATTATGCGGATCTTGTTCCTTGAGATACTTTACTATCTCTATCCTTTCGTTTTCCAGCCCGGCAAGCTCATCTTTTATTCTCTTATACTCCGGATCATCTTCCTTAAGCTTACTCAGATCATGCTCAAGCTTCGGGATCTCCACATTGTATATCTTCATCATCCGCGACTTTTTTTCTATTACATCCGGATGTGCCTTCGTCCATTCATCACCGATCGCGTCAAGCTGTTCCGTGATCTCCCTGAAGCAGACCACATTGTTTTCATATTCGTCTTCAAAGACAAAGACATCCTCGGCAAGGCCCTTCCTGTACATCTCTGCTTCTTTTTTTAAAACCTTTTCATATTTATCGGCCTTCTCCGGATCGGCATCGATTTTTCTGTAACCGGCCATCGTATAAGTGTCCATATATTTTTCCTTTTCATAGGCCAGGTCTTCAAGCTCATCCTGCTCTTTTTTTATCTCCGCCCCGAAGCTGCTCCTCCGAAATACGTCCCGGACAAGCGTCCCTGCAGTCAGCTCCTTTTTCCCGGGCTCAAGTTCCTTAGGTTTTTTGATCATAGTCACATTGGATACTTTACCGACAAGCGCAGACATAGGTGGTCCGGGATCTCCTCCCCCGTCTATAAAAGCATAATCGACGGGCTTTTCCAGATTATATCCGCCTTTATTTTTACGAAGTTGATTTGTATCATACAGATGCCGGTTAAATATGGAATAGGCCGCTTCAAAAACCCTGACCCATAAAGTGAAATGAGCCCCGAAAACAGGCAGTATTTTCGGAACCTTTACCAGCACCGGCTTCATGCTTCCCGGATTACTGCTGTCTTTCTCGTAAAACCTGACAGTAACACTCTCCCCATCGTCATGCATCATGTTTTTTATCACATCAGGGTCCTTCGCCACGAGGTTGCTGAGTAAGGATACAAAATAGCAATCGGCCATATTTCCCTGAACCACATCCTGAGTACAGGGTTCATGCGCAAATAACGGAAGATCAAGTTTATTTGCTTCATAGTTTACCTTCCCGGTGGCGATTTGGTGAGTATTTACAAAGGACTGCTTCCCTTCCCTGATCCTGTCCCTGTAGTCCAGAACGACCGCATTTTTTTCGTCCTCTTCCTTCAGCTTGCCCTGACAGGTATCATCAAATACCTTCTTGTATTTTGTCAGCATATCCTGCTCTTCCTGCGTAAGTCCGGGCTGCTCCAAAACCTTCTTTATGTCCTCGCGAACGAGCTTAAACAAAGCATTTTCACGTTTGAGCTTTGCGATTCTCGCCTTTGTTTTCTTTGTATTTTTGGCAGTTACCGCCGATCTGACATGCATGACCGTAGCACGGATATCCGCATACTCGGAGATGTTCGAAAGGATTTTACGGATTTCTTTTCTGCTTCTTCGAAATCTTATGGAATCCTTCATCTGCATAAACTTCAGTTCATTTTTCTTCTCTATTCTCTTAATATCAGACTTCTCATAATGAATTTTTTTGCTGCCGATCTTCAGTATTCCCTTCGGAGAAACCGTGATCTTTCCGGTCTCCGCCTGATCGTAGCTCTTCTTGTTTATGAGCTTTAAGGCAGACACTTCATCCCTAAGGTCCGCGATCCTCTCCTCGACCTTGGCACGAAGGGCTTTCACTTCGTTTTTTCTCTGTATTCCGCGCGCC
>ONVB01000290.1 GCA_900321145.1 uncultured Eubacteriales bacterium
CTGCATCTTTCCAAGGAGGAGATAGAGGCGAACCTTGCTGCCGGCAAGCCTTATGTCATAAGGCAGAACAATCCGCTTGAGGGCACGACTACATTTTCGGATGAGCTCTATGGCGATATAACCGTACCGAACGAGGAGCTTGACGATATGATCCTGATCAAGTCCGACGGCTTCCCTACATATAACTTTGCAAATGTTGTGGACGACCATCTTATGGGTATAACCCATGTGGTCAGAGGAAGCGAGTACCTTTCGAGCTCACCGAAGTATAACAGGCTTTATGAGGCCTTTGGCTGGGAGGTTCCGGTTTATATCCACTGTCCTCTGATCACGGATGAGACACATACCAAGCTCTCGAAGAGAAGCGGACACTCGTCCTTTGAGGATCTCTTGGAGCAGGGCTTTTTGACTGAGGCTATAGTGAACTTTGTGGCGCTTCTTGGATGGGCGCCGACTGATAACAGGGAGATATTCTCTCTTGAAGAGCTTGTCGAGGCATTTGATTATCATAATATGTCCAAGTCGCCTGCTGTATTAGACATCACGAAGCTCAAGTGGATGAACGGTGAGTATATGAAGGCCATGGATGAGGAGAAGTTCTATGAGATGGCAGAGCCTTACTTAAAGGCAGAGCTTGGCGACAAGTATGACTTAAAGAAGATAGCGGCCATGGTCAAGACACGTATAGAGGTCTTCAATGACATAGCAGAGCAGGTGGACTTCTTCAAGGCCGTTCCGGAGTACGACAACGAGCTTTATACTCACAAGAAGATGAAGACAAATCCGGAGAATTCGCTTGAGCTCTTAAAGGAAGTTCTTCCGGTGCTTGAGGCGCAGGAGGCATATGATAACGACAGCTTATTCGAGCGACTGAAGGCCTTCGGCGAGGAGAAGGGATACAAGACCGGCTTTATCATGTGGCCGATAAGGACTGCTGTTTCGGGCAAGGCTGCCACACCGGGCGGAGCAACCGAGCTTATGAGCATACTCGGCAAGGAGGAGTCCTTAGCGAGGATACGCGCCGCGATCGCGAAGCTTGAAGCGTAGGATTACGGTGTCATCCTGAGCGACGCAACAGGAAGGATCTTATAAAAAAGGAGCAACAACATGGAGGATACAAGCAAACCGGGTGAATCAAGCTTTTTTGCGACCGTGTCACGCATGAAATACATAAATCGCTGGGCGCTGATGCGCAACACCCGTGAGGAGAACCTCTCGGAGCATTCCCTTGAGGTTGCGATGATAGCGCATGCGCTCTGTGTGATAGGAAATATAAGGCACGGCAAAGAGCTTGACGCCGACCACGCTGCTATGATAGGGCTGTATCATGATGCTTCGGAGATAATCACCGGCGATATGCCGACCCCGATCAAGTATTACAATCCGAGCATCAAGGAGGCGTTCAAGGACATAGAGCATGAGGCTGACAGAAAGCTTCTCGACAAGCTGCCCGAGGATCTGCGTGCGGCTTACGAGAATATATTTTTCAAGGACGGAAGCTATGTATACGAATGGAAACTCGTGAAGGCGGCTGACAAGCTCTCGGCACTGATCAAGTGCTATGAGGAGGAGAAGACCGGAAACCGCGAGTTTTCCAAGGCACGGGAGACTATTGAACAAAGTGTCGGCAAATATGCCGCCGAGCTTCCGGAGGTAGCGGATTTTGTGAGGGAGTTCATGCCGGCATACGCCAAGACGCTTGATGAGCTGAGCTGAAAAAGGATTCTTCGGGCAAAACAGTGGTGTCATCATGAGCGTCGGGGAAGGATCTTATAAAGGAGATATATAATGAAATTCACAAAGATGGAGGGCATAGGCAACGACTATGTCTATGTCGATTGTACAAAAGAGAATATAGAAAATGCCGCAGAGCTCAGCATAAAGGTGAGCGACAGGCATTTTGGGATAGGTTCCGACGGACTGATACTCATAAAGCCGTCTAAAGAGGCGGACTTTACCATGGAGATGTACAATGCGGACGGCTCACGTTCGGAGATGTGCGGAAACGGTATCCGCTGCGTGGGTAAGTTCGTGTATGATCACGGTCTGACGGACAAGACCGAGGTCGACATAGAGACACTCGCAGGCATCAAGAACCTGAAGCTCATAGTCGACGAGACAACCAACAAGGTAACAAATGTAACGGTAGACATGGGCTCGCCTATTTTAGAGACGCTTGAGATCCCCACTACGGTTCCAGCAAACGTTCCGTTTAACGAGTTAGACGAAACGCCTGCTGCAATAGACGTTCCGATCACTGTGGGCGGAAAGGTATATAATGTGACTACGGTTTCAATGGGGAACCCGCACTGCATTACATTTGTGGATGATACTGCAGGCTTTCCGCTTGAGACAGTCGGACCGCAGTTTGAGACAGCTCCGGAGTTTCCGAAGCGGGTAAATGCGGAGTTTGTTCAGCTTATAGACAGAAACACCGTGAAGATGCGTGTGTGGGAGCGCGGAAGCGGAGAGACTCTTGCCTGCGGTACGGGTGCCTGCGCGGTAGCTGTTGCCTGCATACTGAACGGGCATACCGAGGATGAGGTGACGGTTCAGCTTTTGGGCGGTGACCTGGACATCCGCTATGACAGGGAATCCGGGCATGTATATATGACCGGGCCGGCCACTACGGTATTTGAGGGAGAATATGAGAAGAGATTTGAAACCGCACAGAGAGGCGGCAGAAA
>ONVB01000289.1 GCA_900321145.1 uncultured Eubacteriales bacterium
AGCCTACTCTTACTTTCATCTGTTATACTGCTCCGATCCGTAAATAATTGTATCACCCTGATTGATACTTTGACATACTTATTTTGACGTATACCACTTCTTCAAGGTCTTTTCCGCAAGCTTTCCGCACACCGTAAAATCCCTGTTTTCCTTCATCTTTTCCTCGTCCGGCAAAACTGCCTTCCAGTCCCACCAGAAGTATCCCGCAAACCAGGGTATATCCCAGGTAGCCTCCATAGCCGATTCATAGAAGTCCGACTGCTCCTGCTCATCTGTCGGAAGCTCGGGACGGTCATGGAAGTCCCAGGGATACATGGTACAGCCCTGTTCATTCCTGACTCCTATCTCAGCGAACATAACCGGCCTGTCGTACTTCTTATGACACTTCTCAAGGTTCTCCATGACAGCAGGCCACCTTTTCCTCATGGTCTCTATGCCTTTATTATCTTTGTCCGTGACCGGATAGTATCCGCTTATCCCGATCACATCCACCTTGTCTAACCACTTAAACCTGCACTCATCACCATGGTTTATATTGTGCATGATGATACCGCTGAACACCTGCCTTACCCTGTCTATCATATCCGAGCAGTACCCGGCCTGCTTGTCCATACCCGCCATCTCACAGCCGGTACAGAGCATCTCGCAGCCGGTCTCTTCGGCGAGCTTTGCATAGTAACACATAAACCTGTTATAGGAAGCAAACCACTTCTCCCAGTAATCACAGCCTTCTTCCGGCGGGAAGTCTATCCTCGCACGCCATGCGTGGTCCAGGCAGTTCACCATGGGCTTTAAACACACCTTCAGGTTCAGGGACTTAGCAAGCTTTATAACATGCTTTAATTCCTCGTCGGTCTGCGTCCTTCCATACAACGAGAAGATAGTCGTACTGTAGAAGGTTTCCTGCCACCCATTCACCGGGATGCATATCCAGTCTAATCCGTTAGACGCAAGTCGTCTCATGGAGTCCTCAGCCTCTTTGGTCATCAGCTCTCCCTCTTTACTGAAGAATCCCCATGTATATCCCTTGCAAAACAATCTTTCGCTCATTTACTCTCCTTATATAACGAAACTCTGATCCGGACTCATCTGTCCTAAATGCAACGGGCTAATTTTCATATATCTCCGCGGAAATGTCAAGCGGAATAAACGATATTTACGCTATTTTTAGCTTCATTGACGCAAATCACGCCAGTCATTTCAAGAACTCCGCACAGCGGCCGGCCACTGAATTGTAACCAAATCGCAGAGCCGGCGTCGGAAAGCTGTGATCACAATCCGAACGCCGGCTCGCAGGCGGGCAGGGAGCTTATTCTTCCTCTGCTCGTTTATTTGGTTTTACGGTGATCAGGAGTTTTTCTGCTGGTCATCAATTTGCGCTTCAGGCATCTGTTGTGTGATGGTCTGCTGATCAAAAGGCTGCTGAGCTGCCTGGACCTGGACTGTCTGTCCGGAAACCGAAGTGTCCTGAGCATTCTGCATCTGAGCAGCCTGCATTTCCTTTCTTGCCCTGCGGTTGGCTTTCATCTGCTTGATGGAAGGTACTCCCACGAAGCGGAGGAATTTCCTTATGAGGAGGAACCATGCAAGGAGGATAACAGCGATGGTGATGATTATCTTCGGGAAGTTCTCCGATACATCTACCATGAAGTCCTTCACACCTTCCGTGAAGTTCTCCCAGCCGTTTGCAAAGCCTCTTGAAAGGCGTTCGCCGAATGACTCAGCTGCGGGCTCCTCGTACTTTTCAACCTCGCATATGGACACGGTCACATAGCTGTATGCTACATCGTTGTCGATCCTGTTTAAGCGTGTCTTGATGCGGTTTATCTGAATCTCCACATCGGTTATGCGGTCGTCTATCATAAGAAGGTTTTCCATATCCTCAAGCTTCTTGGCTTCCTTCATCATCTCCAGATAATTTGCACGCTTTGTCTCAAGGACCTCGAGCTCCGCAGATATGTCTCCATACTCCTGAGACAGGTTTTCGACATTCTGATTCTTGGTCTTTAAGTCGCCTATCTCGGAGGTTCCGTTCACGAAGTCCTCGTAGGAGCTTGAAGGTATCCTGACCGTGGCATTGTAATTATAGCAGGCCTTCCCGTCTCTTCCGTAGCTGTTTGTATACACATCCTCATACTCGATGAACCCGCCGTAGGTGTGGATGAGGTTCTTGAACTTGGAGAGAGACTCGTTGTAGTTAAGCGTGTCAAATGACAGGCCGCAGCGGTACACGAGCTTCTCGGTATCGATCTTCGAAAGCTCATTTGTGCTGCTCTCCTTCAGGCTGCCCTCGGAGCTTCCCGAACCGCCGACCATCTCCCTTGATGCGCTTGAGTCCGCCATCTCGTTTGTATATGCGCCGGAATAGTACTCTTCGTCATAGTTTGCTTCATAGGCGTCCTCGTTCCACATCGCCGCGGTGGTTGTCTCGTAAGCAGTCTCCTGAGGGAGTCCCTTACCGTTTTCCGACTTGTCGCTTCCGCATGCATTCAGTGTAAGGAGCATCGCTGCACTCAAACCTGCTATCTGTATTCTCTTTAAAAATCTCTTTTTGATCATATCCGTTTCCTCCTTTAATCTTCGGTTTTATATGTTGCTCTGACATATATACGGCGGACCGCGGATATTTTATGGAAAAATACAAAATATTTTTCCCGTCAACAGGGACGTTCCCAACTATCACTTCAAAAGGTTGATCAGCCTTGTAGCAAGCGAGAGCTGGCTTGATACGAACTCGCAATTCTCGAAGATGTCATCGCACAGGTCGATAAGGAAGAAGCCGTAGATCACCTTGTTCACATATAGCGGGAGCATGACAAGTGAATTCTTGTTGCCGCCTATGTAATCATTCTCAAATATATCATCAAGCGAGATCCTCTGCTGATCGGGTGTGAGCTTCCAGAGCGAGCCGTCCTGAAGGAAGGCTTTTAAATATACTTCATGTTTTGGCTCGAAGGAATCGATGTTGCTGTGCGTGATCGCATCGTCAAATACATAGAAGTAGCCGTTCTTTGCCCCGAGCCACTGGAAACAAGTGAGAAGACGGCCATAGCTTGAGTCATCGCCCGAGAGTACATTTCCGGTGACCTGAACAAACTTCTTGAAATCAGCATTTCTCTTGCGGTTGACCTCAGCGGCCGCTATGTTGTTGAGTTCGACGGAGCGCAGGATTGCCTTGTACAGATCCTGATATATGTACTCGATATTTACCTGCGACTCGTACTCAGCCTTGTCTATGGCATCCATTCGAAGATGCTCGGTGTAGGAAATGAGATTGTCGATATCTCCGTAGAGTACATCCTTGTTGCCGGTAAAGCCCGGGAAAGTGGCAGTCACTCTCTGATAGGTAACCTCATCCACCTCGGACATGTCATTTAAGGTCTTTAATGCGCCGACCATATTGGAGAATGCGGAGAATACTGATGTCTTGCCTGCAGTGATACCTGCACGATTAAACTTATAGAAGATATAATTAAATGCATCCTCGACAGTCATCTCCGAGAAGGACTTCTGCGAATCCGTGCTTCCTGAACCCTTACCGCTGACTCCGAGCGTCTCGCGTATCACAAGGGTTGCGGGAAGATTTACCGATTCCGTCTTCTGACCGGCCATCTTCAGCCCGAGGTAAGCCACTGCTTCCTGACCGAGGTTGATCGGATTGGCCGAGATAGTGGCAAGAGGCGGATCGGCCTTGGCACCCTGGATCGTATTATCATATCCGAGCACCTTGATATCCCTGCCCGGAACAAGTCCGAGGTTCTTGATCTCATCACAGAGGTCGAGAGCTGAGAAGTCGTTAGCACAGGAGATTGCCTCGATGCCCTTGTTTTTCTTCAGGAATTCCCTGCATATCTCATGATTATCGTCCGAAAGATCAACGCTCACGATATTGTCCGGAGAAACAGGGATATTATGCTTCTTCATAACATCCATAAATGTCTCGTAGCGCTCGACCATTTCCGTATTTCCCGAAGGGCCTTTAAGCACACCGAACCTGGTGCAGCCGCCTGCGATCAGGTACTCGAGTCCGTCGCGGATACCGTTGGAATTGTCGTAGTTGATGCAGGTAAAGCCTTCGTAATCGGAGGATACCAGCACAGTCGGGATATCCTTATATTTGTTGAGAAAAGCCACCATATCGGCCTTGTCGGTGTAACCGCCTATGCTTCCCGCAGCTATGATGATACCGGACACATTTGCCGGGTTGATATAGCTGTAAAGCGTATTAAACTGATAGGCATAAGGGTTCTCTGATTTGATGTCGAGCTCGCGGTTGATGTAGCTTCCCGGAAGAACAATCAGATTGTATGAATTCTCTTCACACGCCATGCTTACACCGCGACACAAAGCTTCATTGTAGCTGTCATCCAAGCCGCTTATGAAAAGTGCGATAGTTTTTTTAAGATGTGCCATAGTCCGTACCCCCTGATTATAGAATTTATATGCATTATTAAACCATTTTTGATCGCAATAATCAATAGGAAATGAATACAGGCATAGCGTATGTGACGTTCAGCTTATTTTTCATGGCCGTCTTTACTTTTTTCAGATGCTGTGATAACTTAGGAAAGCAAGCTTAAACCAACTATGAAAATCAGAGTACAAAAAAAGCTGCTGACGGGAATCGAACCCGTGACCTCCGCACTACCAATGCGACGCTCTACCGACTGAGCCACAGCAGCTTGTGTAAACACACAACGGATATAATACTGTATTTAATACTCTATGTCAAGGGAAAATTTTAAAAATATGAACTTAAATGATGACATCAAAACGATCAAGGGAATAGGTGATAAAACTGCTGCTCTTTTTGCGCGACTTAATATACACACAGTCGAAGAACTATTGAAGACCTATCCGAGGAACTATCTCTCCTATGGAGACACAGTGAATATCGCCGATGCTGAGGAGGGACAGCGTGTGTCTGTCCTCGCCGTTATAAACACCTATGCAAATGTAAAGCACATAAAGAGCCTGACTATAGTCACTGTGGGAGTTAAGGATCCGACGGGAACCGCAAAGCTCACCTGGTTCAATCAGCCTTACCTGATGAATACCCTGCGCCACGGTGACAGCTTTGTCTTCGTCGGCACCATCAAGATGAAAAACGGCACAAAGGTCATGGAGCACCCGGAGATATACAGGCTCGACAAGTACAGGGATATGCAGCAGGAGTATATGCCGGTCTACCCTCTCACCAAAGGCCTGACCAACAACGCCTTTGTCAAGGCTGTCAAGGCCGTACGCCCTCTGATACAGTCCATGCATGAATATCTGCCGGATGAGGTCCGAAGCTCATACGAGCTTATGGAGATCTCAGACGCTTATGAGAATGTACACTTTCCCGGAAATGAGGCACTGCTTAAAAATGCCATCCGCCGAATAGCCTTCGACGAGTTTTTCTCCTTCCTGTACAAGCTCAAGGCAACCAGGGAGAAAACCTTCTCCTTCGACAACACTCACAGGATAGTAAAGGGACGCGCCTGTGCGGATTTTATAGAGTCACTCCCCTTTTCTCTGACCAAGGGACAGCAGCAGGCCATCGAGGACATCCTTGCCGATATGGGTTCAGACCATGTGATGAACCGTCTCGTCCAGGGCGACGTCGGATCGGGCAAAACGGTCGTTGCCGAAGCTGCCATGTTTGCCTGTGTCAAAGAGGGCTACCAGGCTGCTCTTATGGTCCCTACCGAGGTACTTGCAAAGCAGCATTATGAGGACTTGAAGTCGTCATACGAAAGCTTCGGAATACGGGTTGAGATACTTGTCGGCTCAACTCCCGCGAAAGAAAAGCGGCACATTTACGAGAGGCTTAAAACCGGCGAGATCGATGTAATAGTAGGCACTCACGCGCTTATCCAGGATACGGTCGAATTCCTCGACTTAGGGTTAGTGATAACTGACGAGCAGCACCGCTTCGGCGTAAGCCAGCGTGAGAAGCTCTCGTTAAAGGGCGACTATCCTCATGTGCTCGTGATGAGCGCCACTCCCATTCCGAGAACACTTGCGATCATCCTATATGCCGATATGGACATATCGGTCATAAAGGAGCTTCCGAAGGGACGCAAGCCTATAAAGAACTGTGCTGTCGGGACAAGCTATCGAGAGACAGCCTACAAGTTCATAGCCTCTCAGGTTGCCGAGGGATCGCAGGCCTATGTGATCTGCCCTATGGTAAATGAAAGCGACACCTTAGATGTGTCTAATGTAGTAGACTATACGGAAACAATGAAAGCCGCCCTCGGTCAGTCAGTTCGCGTGGAGATGCTCCACGGTCAGATGAAGGCCGACGAGAAGGCAGCGATCATGGAACGCTTCAAGAATAAAGAGATCGACGTACTCGTATCCACCACCGTTATCGAAGTCGGGGTGAATAACCCTAATGCCACCGTAATGATGGTCGAAAATGCGGAACGCTTCGGACTCGCTCAGCTGCACCAGCTCCGCGGAAGAGTCGGCCGCGGTAAGAAGCAGAGCTACTGCATCTTCATAAACGGAAAGGCTTCGCCGGAGTCCATGGAACGCCTCAAGGTCCTGGAGGAGTCAAACGACGGCTTCTTTATCGCAAATGAGGACCTTCGCCTGCGCGGTCCCGGAGATTTCTTCGGCATACGCCAGAGCGGAGAAGCGTTGTTTATTCTCGCGGACATATACAACCACGCGGATATGCTTAAATGCGCGCAGGCTGTTTTAAACGAATACGGAGACCGTATAACGCCGTCTATGCTGCCAGTGAGCGAGCGAAAGACTGATACGGTGTTATAAATCCCCCGGCAACCGGCTTTACAGCAACCGGCTTGACGGCAACCGGCTTTACAGCAACCGGCTTGATGAAATAACATGCCCCGGAAACAACCAAAATACTGCTATGATATATTCCGGAACTTAATATAGTTTTTTCTCCGACAGCAAACAAACAGCGGCTTGCCAAATAGCATGTATCAGAAATGATTAGCGCAATTTTCGTCAAATCAGCAACGACGGATCGTAAGCAATTCGCTCAGAAATCGTGTGTTTGAGCGAAGCACACGCTTTATCGTGCGAAGCGAGTTCTCGATTTCGTGCGAATTGCACGAGTAGGAGTGCGCTGATTTAGAAAATTGGTCTCTTTTTTCTGATATATGCTATATGGCAAGCCGCGTCATTTTAGCCTGTATTTTACTTAAAGCCCTTAACTCTCTTCTTGAAATACGGATACAGTCC
>ONVB01000287.1 GCA_900321145.1 uncultured Eubacteriales bacterium
GACTGAAGAAGGGCGTCCTTTGTATAAAAAGCTTGGATTTGTAGATACGACAGAAGGCATGGTCCTTACAAGAGAATGAAATTGAAATATGTTTCTAACGGAAATAGGTAGTGTAAAGTGAATTATGAAAAAGATTCTTCGGGCTATGCAATAGTATTGACACGATTAATTCATAATCGTGTCATGTCGTCGAAACGCATTGTAAAAATGACTTCGTCATTTGCGTTTCTCCTCTCAGAATGACACAAAGGTGTCACTCTGAGCGAAGCGAAGAGTCTTAACAAATGGAGGTGGGATTATGACCGGATTTAAAACAGGTGACTGTGCAGAGGTAATTGCGACAGGAAGAATCGGATTAGTTGAAGAAAGAAAAAAAACAAAAATAACGGTTTGTTTTTATGATGAGAATTATATTGAACCGGAACAAGTCGTCTTCAAGGATTATGAGCTGAAGCCGGTGGATGCGCCCCAAATTAAAACATCACAACTAAAGGCGTTTGTAAGAGGAGATTTGACTCTTGATCAAATCAGTAACGGAGTGAATGTTCTTTCTGATTCTGTGAAAACTGATTCTAAAGCATATAAGATAACGGCGGCAGACCTTCTTGCCGGTGTAAATGCTTATGAAGAAATGCCTCCGGAGGACATTCTTAAATGGATTGATATAATCATGCAGTTTGAGGAGGAGCTTTCATTTTTGGAGGATCCCTGGGAAGATGTAATCGATGAGGTTAAGGAGAAAGATATTCTTAATCTTGTATATACTGAATTTGATGAAATAAGATGGGATATCTTAGAAGATGATCCTGTGGAAATGCTTCCCGAAGATTTTAAGAGACTGAGAGATTGTTTGGGAACCTGGGTTGAATCAAAGGGAAAGGAATACCCGGAGAGCCTTGTCATACGGATTGCCGAGCAGTTTGACAGTGACGACATAGATAAGCAGTCTGAAAAGACACAGCAGCTTTTCAAAAAATGCCTCGATGCTTTGTGTGACAAAAAGGTGCCAAAGGCAATACAGAGAAGAGGTTACTGCTATTATTGCGGTACGAAGATATATCCGAATGACTGGGTTAAGGCAAGAGACGCATTTCTTGAGTATTATCAACTGACCGGAGATGCTTCGGCTGCAAATACCCTGGGGTACATATATTATTATGGCAGATGTAACGGCGGTGTTCCGGAATATGAGGAAGCATTCAAATACTTCAGTATCGGTCACGCGTACACCTATTTTGAGAGTACCTATAAGCTTGCGGATATGTTTGCGCATGGTTATGGTGTCGTAAAGGACGGAGAAACTGCAAATCATCTGTATTGGAGTGTATATACACAGAACCTTAAGAGGTTTATCAGAGAAGATTATGAATGCAAATTTGCTGATGCGGCGCTTCGTATGGGTAATTGCTTCCGTGATGAGATCGGCGCGCGGAAGGATTTGGAGACGGCATATTATTACTATCTCCAGGCGGATTTAGCTATAAGAAAAAGAACGCAGGTTGCCAATCATTATGGTGATACCGTTGTATTCACCGGAGTTCAAAAGGCTCTTGAAGGGGTTAGAAAAGAGTATACTGACAGGGGGCGTACAGAGAGGTTTATATATCCCGGGTGGACAAATTGGACTCTGATAAAGCACAGAAGATGCAGATTGAATATCAGGGAATTGAAAGATGGAATCCTTTCTCTTACTGCCTCACCTATGAAACGCTATGACGAGGATAAGGCGCCGTTAATGCTTATCACCATTCCAAAGGCCGATTATTGTGAACTGAGGGAGAAGATAACTGTCAAGACGGCGAAGAACAGCACGTATAAGATTGCTGACGGCTCATCCGAAATCATTTTTGATCATGTGTTATTCAATCGCGGAAAGCGAATTACAAAGTTTTTCCTGTATGAGGAGTTTGTCGGAGAAATCTGCACGGAAGAGTATTCATTTACCGCTCCGGCCGTGAAAAAAGTATTGTCGGGCGACATCTATCATTTTGTCAGCGTTTGTTTCGAAGCAAACGGCAGGAGCTATGATTATCTTTGCGACGATAAATCGGTTAAGGTAGGAGATACCGTTATTGTTAAAGGATATGACGGAGATACTGCCGTAAAAGTTGTTGATGTTTCGGATAAATACGAAAGCCAGCTTGGCCTCCCGATAGAGAGATACAAAAAGATTATCGGAAAAGCTTAGAGAATATGCGCAGGGGCACGGTTATGCCTTAACCTGCCCCTTGCGATAGCGTCCGAAGAAGATGCCGTCGTCAACATATTTGTCCGTTTCCGAAACCCACATGGGGAACTTTCCGGTTGCAACTGCGGTCTGTCCGTTCAGCATGCCTGTA
>ONVB01000286.1 GCA_900321145.1 uncultured Eubacteriales bacterium
AAGATACTGGAGAAGCGCCCTGTAGAGGTGTCCAGCGAAGAAGCACGTATGACCAGGTTTTATGATATGTACTTCCCCTGCTATTCCATAGACGAGAAGGGGAATGTATCGTCCTACTCCGAGGCTCAGCGTGAAAAGCAGTACAAGAATGCGCTTCAGGCGGCGAGTACGCTGGCTACGGCATCACTCAACGACGATGACGATGCCAAGGATGTGGAGAAGCTGGCCGAATACTATAAGCTAGACCAGGCAAAGGAGCAGGTGCTCTCGCCGAACGAGATCTTGGAGACCTACGGCGAAGATATATATAATCTGCTATATTCCATGGAAAACGGGGCCTACAGCGAGGTCGTGGAGAGCGAATACGGATATCATGTGTTCGTGATGTACGAGCTCACCGACCGGGAGAAGACCGAGGAGAAGAAGCAGCGCCTAAAGGACGAGCGCATCAGTGAGGAGATCGCGGAGACGCTCGAAAAATGGCGCGCCGAGATCGACCCCGAGTTCAAGTATCCCGACTCCGTCGACATGGAGGTGTACGATTCGATATTTAACGGATAACAGGACGCGGCATAGCGCCGGTCATATTGGGTACGCAGGACGAACGTCCCTCGTACCTAATGCAGTGCCCGGCGACACCGCGTCACTAAATACTGTATTTTCGGCGTTCCCGTGCTGCGCGTCCCCCGCGATGCCCGATTTTTCGGGAATGTGAACATTCTGTGTTTAAACTTTCCATATTTCATAAGGCTTTACAAGCTGTCGTCTACCACATTAGACACAATATATAGTAAAAAAGTGAAAAAAGCCACTATATTTAGTGGACAAGACGGAATAAGGGTGCTATAATACATTCTCACGGGAGAAAGTGTCCCGTTTTTGTGCACCTTAAAATGTCGGTGCAGGAAATGGATACAAGTATGTATCTTTTTATAAGATGACTTCTGTCGATAACAAAATATACACACATAAGGAGAGGGGAAAATGAAGGTTATCAAAAGAGACGGTCAGACAGTGAACTTCGACCGTTCGAAGATCGTATCGGCCATAAGGAAGGCCAATGCCGAGGTTGACGAGGAGGAAAAGGTATCCGACGAACGGATCGAGGCCATAGTTCAGGGTATCGAGGATAAGAAGAGAAAGAGGATCCTTGTTGAGGATATTCAGGACATCATAGAGCACGATCTGATGGAGGACGGCAAGTATGTCCTTGCGAAGACCTATATCATCTATCGTTATACCAGGGAGCTTGTCAGAAAGGCAAATACCACCGATAATTCTATTTTGAGCCTTATCAAGAACAGTAATAAGGATGTCATGGAGGAGAATTCGAATAAGAATGCTACCGTAGCATCCACACAGAGGGATCTTATCGCGGGTGAGGTATCCAAGGACCTTACCAGAAGAGTTCTTCTTCCTGAGAAGATCTCAAAGGCTCATGATGAGGGTGCGATACATTTCCATGATGCGGATTACTTCCTGCAGCCGATATTCAACTGCTGCCTTATCAATATAGGCGATATGCTCGACAACGGCACCGTGATGAACGGCAAGCTCATCGAGAGCCCGAAGAGCTTCCAGGTTGCATGTACGGTGACCACGCAGATCATCGCGAGCGTTGCTTCGTCGCAGTACGGCGGCCAGTCGGTCGATATGATCCATTTGGGCAAGTACTTGAGAAAGAGTCATGATAAGTACAAGCAGCGCTTTATGGAGGATTTCGGCGATAAGCTTGATGAGGAGACTATAGACAAGATGGTTGAGGAGCGCCTCTATGATGAGCTTAAGAGCGGCGTTCAGACCATGCAGTATCAGATAAATACCTTGATGACGACCAACGGCCAGTCGCCCTTTGTGACACTCTTCCTTCACCTTGATAAGGATGATGAGTACATAGAGGAGAATGCAAGGATCATAATGGAGATCCTGCGCCAGAGACTTGAAGGTATCAAGAATGAGGCGGGCGTTTATGTTACACCGGCGTTCCCGAAGCTTGTTTATGTGCTTGATGAGTGCAACTGCTTAAAGGGCGGCAAGTATGATTATATTACGGAGCTTGCCGTGCAGTGCTCCGCAAAGAGAATGTATCCGGATTACATTTCCGCGAAGAAGATGCGTGAGAATTACGAAGGAAATGTATTCTCGCCCATGGGCTGCCGTTCATTCCTTTCGCCATGGCAGGATGCCGATGGCAACTACAAGTGGGAAGGACGTTTCAATCAGGGTGTCGTATCACTTAACCTTCCGCAGATAGGAATTCTTTCAAAGGGCGATGAGGACAAGTTCTGGGCTTTGCTCGATGACAGACTTGAGCTGTGCTATGAGGCGTTGATGTGCCGCCACAACGCTCTTATGGGCGTGACCTCGGATGTGAGTCCGATCCACTGGCAGTACGGAGCTATCGCAAGGTTAAAAAAAGGTGAAAAGATTGACCGTTACCTGATGAACGGCTACTCCACCATCTCACTCGGATATATAGG
>ONVB01000281.1 GCA_900321145.1 uncultured Eubacteriales bacterium
AAAGCTCTGCATACTACTCCTGCTGCCCTGATGGGCTGGGATACCGATACCGCAGTTGCTCCGGATCAGCTCCGCCAGGATGAGGTTAAACTTCTTGGGCTGTATAATGAGCTGAATGAGCTAGGGCAGAATAAGGTTATAGAAGATACAGAGGATTTAACACACCTCCCAAAATACACCGAGAGAGAAAAAATGCGTAATGCGTAAAATTAGTATCGTGCCTTCTGCTCCGTGGCCTTCCTTCCGGATCATCCCCGGCAGCCGCATCGATTTATAATTGCGCCGGCGCAAATTGATGCTTTCGCAATTATTTATTGACATAAGTTACATCTTGTTGTATCATATCATAACATATTACTTATAGGTAATATTAAAAGAAGGTGTTTTGCATTTGAAGTTAAAAAAGAATGACGAATTCGTATCAATATATGAGGTTGATGGTTTTATTGAAGAATTCTGTTCCGTTGTTGATGAGTCTCAATCAACAGAACCGCCTCCAAGATATCTTAAATGGTTATCTGGAAAACTCGCTGTCTTAGACGATAAAAAAGAAAAAGCAATCATACTTAGAGATTTTGAAGATTTGAAAGAAACCATTACTATAGATAATACTCAATATCGTATTTATAGCATTCGTTATCCAAGAAGCCAAATTAACCCAAGGGTATTATATACTATTCATGAGGATGAGATTATTATTCTATTATGTTCTTTTCAGGAAAGCAAAGGGCGACAAGATTATAGAAAAGCTATCGCACGTGCAAAGAGTATATTAGGAATGATAGATAAAGAGGAGGGATAGATATGGGAATAGCCGATAAGATCAGAGATGCTGAGACAACTAACTGGTTAGCTCAAAATCTAACGCGGACGGAAATTGATATTGCTACCACTTTGGCTCGTATATCTGCTGATATTGAACTTAAGCGGTATGAACTGGGTATGACACAGAAAGAGTTTGCAAAATATATGGATGTCTCTCAAGGTATGGTTTCCAAGTGGGAAAGCGGAGAATACAATTTCTCAATCGAAACACTCTTTAATATTTGTAATAGATTGGGACTTATTTTTTCTCCGGAAATACATAAAAAAAATGCAAACAATGTTTGTCCTTTTAAGCTACTACCGGGTAATAAGCCCGTTTGCTCACCCATTTCCATAAATCCAGAGAACGAGGAGATGATTGCATGATAGAATTCGATAAGGTTTCTACTGACTTGTATTTTCTTGGTTCGAAAATTGATGAAATAACTGTTAAAAACAATATTGTTCATCTTTCGGAAAATGCAAAAAAACAGTTAAGCTTTGATATCATTGAAATCAAAATCAATGATAGTGAGGACTCCCATATAGGCCAAATTAGAATAAAGATAGTTATCTTTGTTCAGTCAGAAGATGGGGTTTCAAATATTGATCTTGTCGCAGAAGGATGTTTCTCGGCCCCTAAAGAAGTCGATGCAGAGCGTTTCCAAAACCTTGTTGCTATAAACGGTGCTGCTGCGCTTTATTCTATCTGCCGATCGAAAATCGAAGTTCTTTCTTCTTCGGTTTATTACACGGGTAAACTGACACTCCCGTTTATAAATATTCTGGATTACTATAAAGAGCAGCAGAAGCTATTAAATGATAATTCTTAAAAAGAATTGATGTTGGTATTTATTAAACAACCATGCTATAGAAAACAAAAAGTGCTCCGGTATCCTTCGGATCCGGAGTCTTTTAATAAACTAATATAATGAAAATCCTCCGTGCGCTAACACGGAGGACATGAGCAAAACGTAAACCCGAAGGTGTTACGTCCACCCCAGACAAGTGGATTATAACACATCCGGGCTTATAATAAAAGTAAAGGATGTGATTTTTTTATGTGGATTTCCACCAACAAGAGCGGTAACACGGAATACCGCAAGCGGTACAAGGATCCTCTCACGGACAAGTACAAGACAGTCACGGTCACCCTCGAAGGTCCTAACACCAGGGTGAAGGAACGGACTGCTGCCGAAGAGCTTGACCGACTGATCAAGGAACGGATCAGCGCGTCCTCCACAGAGAACATCACTCTCATGGAGGTTAAGGAGCGCTACATAACCTATCAGGAGAAGGTTAACAAGAAGTCTACCTGCATACGGAATGAGCGTACCTTAAGAATATGCTGCAGGCAGATCGGTGCTGATATCCTTGTTAAGAAGCTTACCGCCGGCTATATCCGTGACAGGCTCCTTCTCAAGACACAAACCCCCACTACCTACAACGAGTACGTCCGAAGGCTTAAGGCTATGCTCCGCTGGGCCTATGACAGTGACTACCTTCCGGACGCTTCCATCTGTGAGAAGCTCAAATATCTAAAAGATGATGAGGCCGAGAGCATATCCATGAAGCCTGAGGATAAGTATCTGGAACCGGAGCAGCTGGCCGCTGTCCTTGGATACATGGAAAAGAGCTCTGACGAGTGGTATCTGTTTACTAAGTTCCTGGTGCTTTCCGGGCTTAGGATCGGTGAGGCCATGGCTTTGAACAAGTCAGACATCCTCGATGATGAAATCTCCGTCTCAAAGACCTATAGTATTAACGCTAAGGAAACAACTGCTCCGAAGACACCTGCTTCTAATCGCAAGGTCTTCATCCAGCCGGAGCTTGCCGAGGTCATCACAGAGATTAAGAGGTATTACCGGAACCGCGATATACTTACAGGCACAAGGACTGAGCTGTTCTTTTCTGATGATGACGGTAAACATATCCACTACGGAGCTTATGTCAAGTATATTCGTGAAGCTACCATAAGCGTTCTCGGTGAGAGGCGTACTCCTCATTCACTCCGGCATACACACGCTTCTCTTCTGTTTGCCGAGGGCGTATCCATAGACACCATATCAAGAAGGCTGGGCCATGAAAACAGCAAGGTAACGAGGGAAATCTATCTGCATATTGTCGAGAAAATCAAAGAAAGAGACAAGGCTATTCTTTCTACAAAGAGGCTGCTTGCGTAATGAAATGCAGTAGGTATGCACGGATTTTGCACGGAAAATTAAGAAATGCGCCCCGGTTAAGGGGCGCAAGCCTTGTATAACAAGAGGTTTTATGAAAAGGTTTAATGCGGGTGACAGGACTTGAACCTGCACGGGATTCCCACCAGAACCTAAATCTGGCGCGTCTGCCAATTCCGCCACACCCGCTTAA
>ONVB01000279.1 GCA_900321145.1 uncultured Eubacteriales bacterium
CGGACGTCCGCCGCCGCCTCCTCCGATGAGCGGTGCGATGGCTTTGATTATATTACCCGAATGAGCGCCCTTTGCAACAGCATCTTCAGTTGCCATGGAGATAAGATTAACCTTTCCGTCGGCTTCGGATGCAAGTATGATAAGCGCACTTCCAAGCTTGTTTTTAAAGTCATCACCGAGATTTCTTAATGCATTCATATCCACACCGGAAAGCCTGGTTGCAAGAACCTTGACTCCTGCCACATCAACCGCACTGTCAAGCACATCTCCGGCGGCATTCTTGGCAAGCTTATCCTTAAGCTTTGTATTCTCTGCGGTAAGCGCCTTTATCTCGGCAAGCATGGACTCGATGCGTGAAACAAGCTTCGAAGGCTCGGACTTTGCGGCCTCACAGGCAGCCTTAAGCTCTGCCTCGGCGTTGGTATAGTAAGCTATGGCTCCGTCTCCGGTAAGTGCCTCTATACGTCTTACGCCGGCTGCAACACCCTGCTCGGAAACTATCTTAAATGTACCGATGACCGAAGTGTTCTTTACATGCGTACCGCCGCAGAGCTCCTTGGAAAAGTCGCCCATGCTCACAACTCTTACGGTATCGCCGTACTTCTCGCCAAAGAGGGCCATAGCACCGGTCTTCTTGGCTTCGTCAAGGGTCATTATGGCAGTATCTACCTCAAGGCCTTCCTTGATCTCCTTTGCTACCAAGGCTTCAACCTCCGCTATCTGCTCAGCGGTCATAGCCTGATTATGAGTAAAGTCGAATCTGAGTCTCTCGCCGTCCACATAAGAGCCCGCCTGCTCTACATGATTTCCGAGCACGAGCTTCAAGGCTTTCTGAAGCAGGTGTGTGGCCGAGTGATTCTTACAGGTATCGGCACGGCCGGCCTCATCCACACAAAGGCTTACATTATCGCCCACATTTAACTCTCCGGACTCCATATAGCCTATATGCGCCACCTTGTTGCCGACTACGTGTATGGTATCCGTAACGACAAATGTACCGTTCTCTGTCTTGATTATACCCTTGTCTCCCGACTGACCGCCCATGGTACCGTAGAAGCAGGTCACATCCGTGATGATCGATCCGTTATCACCATCGGATATATAATCGCAGAGAACAGTGGAAATATTGCCGTCTTCCGATTTTTTGGTTGATGTAATGGCATAGACCTTAGCTTCCATGCAAAGCTTGTCATAGCCGTCGAATGCGGTAGACACATTGGCATCGAGCTGCTCGTATACAGTCGCATCAGCACCCATATAGTTGCTTACCTTCCTTGCGGAACGTGCTCTCTCCCTCTGCTCCTTCATAGCCTTGTTGAAGCCTTCTTCATCTGCGGTAAAACCGGCCTCCTCAAGGATCTCCTTGGTCAGATCAAGCGGGAAACCGTAGGTGTCATAAAGCTTGAAAGCCTTCTCGCCCGATAAGACATCCGTATTCTCTTTCTTTAATTCATCTATATAACCTCCAAGGATGTTAAGTCCCTGGTCTATGGTCTTGTTGAAATTCTTCTCTTCGGTATCAAGCACGGAAAAGATGTGCTCTCTCTTCTCGAAGAGCTCGGGGTAAGCATCCTTTGAGGTTTCGATAACCGTCTTGGAAAGCTCTGCCAAGAATCTTCCCTCTATTCCAAGAAGCCTTCCGTGTCTTGCGGCACGACGAAGGAGTCTTCTTAAGACATAACCTCTTCCCTCGTTTGAAGGAAGAATTCCGTCGCTTGTCATGAAGCTTACGGAACGTATATGGTCGGTGATAAGTCGGATAGATACATCCTTCTTCTCATCCTCCTTATAGGTAACGCCGGCAAGCTCACATATGCGGTCTCTTAATGCCTTTATTGTGTCGACATCGAAAATGGAGTCGACATCCTGTACAACCACCGCGAGTCTCTCCAGACCCATACCTGTATCTATATTCTTCTGTACAAGCTCAGTATAGTTGCCCTTGCCGTCATTTTCGAACTGTGTGAACACATTGTTCCACACCTCCATATAACGGTCGCAGTCACATCCGACCGTACAATCAGGCTTGCCGCAGCCGTACTTCTCACCTCTGTCGTAGTAGATCTCAGAGCAGGGACCGCAGGGGCCTGCACCGTGCTCCCAGAAGTTATCGGCTTTACCGAACTTGAATATCCTCTCCTTGGCCACGCCGATCTTCTTGTTCCATATATCAAAGGCCTCATCATCATCCTGGTAAACCGAGGGATAAAGCCTGTTCTCGTCAAGACCTACAACCTTGGTCAGAAATTCCCAGCTCCACTCGATAGCCTCGTTCTTGAAATAATCTCCGAAAGAGAAGTTTCCGAGCATCTCGAAAAATGTACCGTGTCTTGCGGTCTTTCCGACATTTTCTATATCACCTGTTCTGATGCACTTCTGGCAGGTAGTGACTCTCCTTCTCGGAGGTATCTCCTGTCCCGTGAAGTAAGGCTTTAAGGGTGCCATACCCGAATTGATGAGAAGAAGGCTGTTGTCGTTGTGAGGAATAAGCGAAAAGCTCTTCATTCTGAGGTGCTCCTTTGACTCAAAGAAGCTTAAAAACATCTCTCTTAATTGGTTAACTCCATACTTTTCCACTATTCCTTACTCTCCTTTGCAATAGCTGTTTCTTTTAAATCCTTGTTTGCTCTGATCTTCTTTCCAACAAGTATTCCGCAGAAAGCGCATACTATCATTACAAAAAACTTGAAAAGATAAGTGACGAGCTCTGACAATACTGCACTCATTTTATTTCCTCCTGTCACTAAGTTCATTTATCACATCATCCCAGGTAAGTCCCTTCTCAACCATCAGTACCATGGCATGATACAGGAAATCCGAAAGCTCGTATTTAAGCTCCTCGGGGTCGGGATTTTTGGCTGCTATAACTATCTCGGTGGCTTCTTCGCCAACCTTCTTCAGTATCTTATCTATACCCTTGTCAAACAGGTAATTGGTATAAGACCCTTCCTTCGGGTTCTTCTTTCTGTCCGCGATTATATCATACTCTTCGGTGAACACCTTCAAAGGATTGGTCCTGTTATACTCCTTCCTTACCAGGTCGGTAAAGAAGCAGGTCGGACTGCCGGTATGACAGGCGGGGCCTATCTGTGAAACCTCGGCAAGTATGGTATCCTTATCACAGTCTATGGTCAAAGCCTTAACGAACTGGAAGTGACCGCTCTCCTCGCCCTTGGTCCAAAGCCTGTTGCGGCTTCTCGAAAAGTAGGTCATGCGTCCGGTCCTTATGGTCTTCTTAAAGGCTTCCTCGTTCATATAAGCAAGCATAAGCACCTCGCCGGTCTTATAATGCTGTGCTATAACAGGAACCAGCCCCTTATCGTCAGTCTTGAACTCCGAGAATTCCATCGAGCTCTCAAAGAGGTTGACCGGTATACCCTTCTCACGGCATACCTGCTTTATCTCAACCACATCATGTCTCGCTATATCATAAAGCCCTACGGTCTCCGCGCCGGTCTCCTCGAGCATATCTGCTATCTTCTCGGGGTCGGCTGATTTATCCTGCGCGATAACAGGCAGTGCGGCTTCCTTTCTTATACGCTTTACAAGCTCCGGATATCCCTCGATATTCTTGTTGCTTATGATCAGAAGCTCTCCCGCACCTGCATTCTTGACAGCTTTTGCATATCCTATCGGATCCTCGCAGCTGTCGAGGTCTATGGTAACTATGATCCTCTCGGAGCCGAAACGATCGGCAGCCTCAGTTACAATGCCGATATCTATCAGCGGTGCAGTCTTCATGCACACCTTTACGGCACCGGCGTAAAGGAGCTTCTTTACATCCTCTAAACGTCTTACGCCTCCGCATGCTATAAGGGGCACATCAACCTGTCTGGTTATCTCTTTTATCAGAGCAATATTCTTGTCTATATTCTCCCTTTCGCACGAGGGATCGAAGAACGCTATCTCATCCGCACCCGCATCGTTAAAGAACAGCGCGTCATCTACGGGATTGTCCATGGAAAGACATGGGATTATCTTCTTGTAGTCCATCTTGTACCTCCTTATAAACTTCCCTTGGTTGAAAGCACTTCGCCCGAAAGCCTTAATTCGGGAGATGTTGCCTCATCGAGCGCCTTGGCAAATGCTTTAAATGCAGCCTCGATTATATGGTGATTGTTTTCTCCGGATATCTGCTTTAAGTGAAGGTTCATACCCGCACTGTAAGAAACGGCATAGAAAAACTCCTTGGTCATCTCAGTATCGAAGTAGCCGACCTGAGGAGTCGTGAGTTTTAAGTCATATGACAGATAAGGTCTGCCCGACAGGTCTATGGCGCACATTACAAGAGTTTCGTCCATCGGAAGAAGAAAAGATCCGAAGCGCTTTATACCTTTTTTATCTCCTACAGCTCCCGCTATCGCCTGGCCGAGCACTATTCCGGTATCCTCTATGCTATGATGGGAATCCACGAAGAGGTCACCCTCGCACTTTAAGTCAAGGTCAAAGAAGCCATGCTTCGCAAAACTCTTTAACATGTGGTCGAAGAAACCTATTCCCGTATCGACATCCGCCTCGCCTCTGCCATCTAAGTTGAGACTGATGCTGATATCCGTCTCTCCGGTTTTTCTTGTAAGACTGTATATTCTGTCAGACATATCATCACTCCCTCGATTTTTGAAATCTGAAAACTCAATCACAACATTATAACAGTTGCTACATTATAAAGCAAGAATTTTTAATCATGTATTATAGCCTGCTTAACTTAATCATGTGGGCAATGGCTGCTGTCTGAAAAAAGCTATACCCGTACTTATTATTTGCTTTCTATCAACAGTACCCGGCCGGACATAAGTTTTATATATGCGACATCGTCAGAGATTTCATTGCTTACCCCGAGGGCGTTGTCGCGGGTAAGAGGATAATTGTCAAGCGGGTACTTAAAGCCTTCGAGGGATATGCGGACATCGTCATCTATGGGTATGATGGAGATATAATCTCCGAAGGAATCACTTTTGTTGATAGTGGTATCGGAGCTTACAAGGCGGATCACGTTGTGTTCGTCTTTTATACAGCATTTCACGCCGAGGCCGTCTGCTTTGATAAGCAGGCTCAGGTTCCCGAGAAAGTGATCCAAGCGTCTTCCCGTGGCGCCGTAGATAACGATCTCATCCGAGCCCGACTTTATTGCATGATCAAACGCCGCTTCGGCATCGGTAAAATCCTTTTCGGGGGGATAAGTGATGATCTCCGAAGTAAGGGCCGACCTGTCCGCCGATATGGAATCGAAGTCACCCACTATCACGTCCGGCTCGAATCCGGCCGACAGTATGTGGTCTGCACCGGAATCGGCTGCTATCAAAAGGTCATGACTACCGGTGGATAGATCGTCCTTTAACTGTGTTATATCTGCGTCTCCGCCTGCTACTATTATGGCTTTCATAATGCTCTCCTAAGAAATTTAAAAATTTTTAAAATTTGTGCTTGACAAAGCATATAGTACCGTGCTATACTTCCCTTCGTCGTCAAGACAAGCGCGAGTGGCTCAGCGGTGGAGCACCTCCTTGCCAAGGAGGGGGTCGCGGGTTCGATCCCCGTCTCGCGC
>ONVB01000278.1 GCA_900321145.1 uncultured Eubacteriales bacterium
ATTACCGTTAGTCTTGGCATTTACATATTCCTGTCCTGTTCTATCCGAAGCAACCTTCTCCATGTTATAGAACATTCTGCTTATATCTACTGCTTTACCTACGCTGATAATCCCTTCAAGATTCGGAGTTTGATAATTCTTGCAGAATTGGAACATTCCTGACATATCAGTGAGATCGGGCGCAGAAAAGCTCTCTCCAAAATTCATCGATGTGAGATTAGCACAGTGGTCAAACATATTAGCAGTGGTCTGAACCTTGTGCATATTAAAGCCGGTGAGGTCAAAGGTGGTAAAGTTTCTCATTGCCAAAAGGTTGCTGCAATCAGTAGGCATAAACACATGCTCCTCGGGATCCTCCTCGGTTTTCTCCATGGCATCAGACCACCATTTCAAAGTATTGCCTTCATACCACACATATATACTGCAATCAGTAGCACCGTCATCCACTTTCCTGTACTTTTGATCGGCACGAAGATCTTCAATGCTGATGCTGTCCGTGGCAACCCTTGTTACTGCATTAGTTTGCTTACTGCCATTTTTAAATACATATTCATTCCCCTTTTTAGTATACATAGCTGTATTGTTATCATCCAAGAACTTGGTAAACAGCTCCTTGCTCAGAGTTGAAGTTTTACCGCTGTCTCCCACATCCAGCTTAGCGAAGAAAGTAACCGTGTCCTCATCGGCCTTCTTGTCCGAGAAGACATACCTACCCATAGATACCGGCTCGGTAAATGTGCCCTCGCCCTCTTCATCCTCCCATGTTGCAAACCTGTATATATCAGACGGCATCATCAGCTTCAGCAATATGCCGCCTATAAGAAATCTGTTTGTTTCGGTCTCGTCGGGAACCCAGCCGTCACACTCGATTGAATCGTCATTGAACAAGGTAAAAGTAAGCATTATCTTCTTCTGCTTATTTGTAGCATCAAGCTCCGCAACAAACCTTGACTTTGACTGTCTGTCGATCTTAAGGATAACGGTCTTTGTCTTCTCCGGTTCCTTTGACTCGGCGTAATTATCATATTCTCTGTCCGGGTCCTTTACCTCTTCCCGATATGCATAATCCGAATAAAGTGTATAAGGCCATACATAGATTATATTCTCATCATCATTGCTTACGCCTATTGCGTTCGTTGCATCTGAATAAGAACCATAGATAACCCAGTCGGTTCCGTCATAAGCTGCAAATGTATGCTCATCCTCCTTGTATACGGCTTTGCCGACAGTATAAGATCCAATCTGTTCGGACACTGCGTTTGTTTCGGGATTTTCACCAATCTTTGTATCCCATAAGGTCTTTACATTCCATACCGTGAAGGCTGTGTCGCTTCCGGCCCCCGCTTTTACTCTGGTGGCCTCACGCTTCGCTGTATCGTAGCAGTTATCATTTGAGGAATAGATATCGGAGAGTGCCGCCTGAGTAGACGAGAGCGCCATGCGCGCGTTGGCTATAACGCTCTTATCTTTAGAGCTGTCTATGAACCCTATCAATGCCGGTACCGCTAGAGCGGCAAGTATGGCAACTATCACAAGAACGACAATAAGCTCCACCAATGTGAAGCCCTTCTGTCTGTCACTATTCACTTTTTCCTTTCTGATATTCATACTGTTCATAAGCACACTCCTTTGCGCTCTATAACACTACTGATAGTCCTCTGCTCCTACATAAAATCTGAGCCATGTCCATATGTTAGATGAATCTTTTGCTTTCTTCTTTCTGTCCTTATCGCCTGCAAGATCACTAAAATTCTTATCAGGAACCCTGCCGTTGGCGCTGGTTATTATATAAAACTGTATCTTTACTTTACGTCCGTTTATGTCAATTTCATTAGGCTTGGTCATCTTGCCGGTATTCCTCGGATTGTTCCTTGACCAGCTTGTTCCGTCATAGTAAAGCGGATCAGAATCCTCATCCTTCATATACAGCGCATAGTATACTGTATAGTTCCCATGAGTAACCTTAGCCGGTTTTTCTGCCGGTGTCATTTTATTGAAATCATAACCGCTATTCTTGATAAACTCAGTACCTATTATCAGGCAATACGGATCATCATCTGCTATGGCAAGCACCCTTCTTGAGAAATCAGTACCTACTCTTGTCCCTTTATAACCCGTGTAAGGATCTGCATTTACGTCCCCGTTTGTATTTGTGATCGGTGCCTCGGGAACAACAGAACCATTACGCACATCTTGTGAACTTGACGCATAAAGCTTTGTCAACTCAGCCTGTGCCGCTGTAAGGCAGTTCTTTGCGTTGAGCAAATCCTGCTTTTCTTTTGCTCTGTCTATATGCCCCAAAAGCATGGGCACAAGCACCGCGGCAAGTATAGCAAGTATGATAAGCACAACTATCAACTCAACAAGTGTAAATCCTTTATTTTTTAATGAATCCGTGTTTTTGTTTTTATCAAAAAACTTTATCATACGTACACCTCATAGTTTACATAACTTTGCTAAATAGGCACACTTTTACGACTATATTTTATCATATTTATCGACCTCGGTCAAACTTTGGAATACCGTTTTCTGATATATTTCATCCATTTTTCACACAAAAAAAGACGGGGTTTCAATACGAAAACACTTTTCCTATAGAAACCTCGTCCATTACCGTCAAAAAGCATGAAATATACCTGTTATCAGTTCAAGCATCGGTTGCCCTTTTCAGCCGTCGATATGCGTTTCAACTGTCCTGCTGCATTTGGATTGCCGCGCCGGCTTACTTCTCGTCATAGAAGTGTTTTATCTTCTCAAAGTCGCTGCTGTTTAAGGCGTTCATGCTCTCCATGAACATAAAAGGCCGGCGCATGTTCTCAGGCTCTGTGCTTTCTGCGGCCTCGGTGATCGGCATGCCGCCGTTAAGTCTTCTCTTCTCCATCTCGTTATATATGCGTCTTAAGTACTCTTCGACTATGTTAAGACGCTCGGCAAGGACCATTTCCTTGTCTGTGAGCATGATAAGAGAGAGAACCTCCCTGTCCCTTCCGAAATGAGCATCATAGCCATGGAAGAGAACAAACTTTTCGCCCCTGTAACCGATCGCGGCGCCAACACGTGCAAGCTCCGCCACCGATTCAAGCATATCCTCGGTGAAGTAAAGAAGATACTCTCTGCTCTCCTTATAGCAGCGTCTCGCGCCTGTCGAGCGAGTACGGCCGCGCCTTAAAGGGTGGTCACGCTCAGCCCTTCGGTAAAGCCAGGTAATCGGCTTTTGGACATACATAAAAAGTACTGTTCTCATCTCATAGGAAAGAAAGGATGTATCAATCGATACATCCTTGTCTCCTATAAACGGTACATATATACACTTGTCTGACTTCAGTCTGCTCTCCCGCAGTCCTCTCATGATCAGCATGATCACAATAAGAACCGCCACAGCCGAAACGACTATCCATAGTCCTGCTTCGGCTATACCCCACCAGTTGGTGGAGGAAGAGGAGTATCCTGTTGTTGTAGTTATCATAAAACTCCTTTGTAAGATTCTTCGCTTCGCTCAGAATGACACGGGCTTCGCTCAGAATGACACCAGCTTCATTCAGAATGACACGGTACTTTACTCGGAATGACACCGGCTTTACAGTTGCTTGAACACTTCTCCGATCTTCTCGTTTATTACTATATCGGCACTTTTATCTCTCGGCGTAGGCGCCATGTTGATAACGACCAGATACTTTCCGTGGAAGTAGTCTATCATACCTGCTGCCGGGTAAACCGCAAGCGACGTG
>ONVB01000275.1 GCA_900321145.1 uncultured Eubacteriales bacterium
AACCCAGAAGCCGAATACCTCTCCCGTATCTATAAGATTATCCTTATATCCAAGCTCCTCCTCGATAGCGGCAGCCTCATTTCTCGGATAACCCGGAACGATCCTGTCCACTAAAGTCGAGCAGAAGATATTGTCATTGTCCACCCAGAATCTGAACTCACTCTCAAGCTCCCACTGGTCTATATACTGATGCACGCACTTCCTGAGTTCGTCACCGTTGTGGTCTATGAGCTCACAGGAAAGAACGATAAAGCCGGGAAGGCCTTTCTTGAATCTTCTGTATAAGAATGCCGTGAGCTTGGCCGGGAAGCTCGCCGGCGGAGCATCGTCCTTCTTGCAGGAAGGATCGTAGGCTATGCCCGCCTCTGTAGTGTTCGATACTATGAAGCGAAGCTCCGGATTGTCCGCGCAGACCATGAGCGCCTCGTAATCCTCGTACGGATTCAGGCATCTCGATATAGCGGATATCACCCTCTTCTTGTTGACCTTTTCACCGTTCTCTGAACCGCGAAGAAAGAGTGTGTACAGTCCGTCCTGCTCATTTATCATAGGTGCGAGTCCCTGGCCTATAGGCTGCGTCACAACCACCTTGCCGTTAAAGCCCGACTTTTCATTCATCACATCAAAGAAATAATCCACGAAAGCACGAAGGAAGTTGCCCTCACCGAACTGGAGCACCTTCTCCGGTGCGTCCTTTAATATATAGCCGTCGTAGCCTGTCTCCTCAAGAGTTTTATATGATAACCTTTCCATGTTCAGCCTCCGATCATTTTATATCAAAATACTTTTCTGCGTTGTAATAGCTTATGCCCTCAACTATCTTCTTAAGCGAAGACTCGATGCACGGATACTCTCCGTCCTCAACCCACTGTCCGATCAGGTTGCACATGATACGACGGAAGTAATCATGCCTTGTATAAGAGAGGAAGGAGCGTGAGTCAGTGAGCATGCCCACGAAGTTTCCGAGAAGTCCGAGGTTCGCAAGCGAGCGCATCTGCTCCTCCATGCCGTCCCTTGTGTCTAAGAACCACCATGCCGCACCCATTTGCACCTTGCTCTTTACAAGCGTGGACTGGAAGGCACCCATGCAGGTTCCTATCAGATTAAAGTCATTGTGATCAAGCGAGAAAATAATGGTCTTGGGAAGCTCATCTGTCTCGTCAAGTGCCGAGAGAAGGCTTGCGAGCTCATCGCCGCAGCTGCTCTTTGCTATCATATCAAAGCCGGTATCCGGGCCCTCCTTGGCAAACATGCGGGCATTTACATTTCTTGTGCAGGAGTAGTGAAGCTCCATGACTATGCCCTCCTTTGCGTACTTCTTCGCAAGGCGCATCAATACTGCTGTCTGGTACTTATCTATCTCATCCTTTGTCAAAGCTTCACCGTTCATAGCTTTCGCAAATGCGGCATTTACCTCTTCCTTTGTTCCTATCCTGAACGGGATATAATCTATGCCGTGATCCGAAGCCCTGCAGCCGTGCTTCTTAAAGAAATCTATCCTCTCGTCGAGCGCATCCATAACTTCGTCTGCCGAAGCAAGAGTATCCTTTCCGACAGATGCGGCAAGCGCCTTGATATAATCCACAAAGCCCGCCTTGTGAAGGTTGATGGCCTTGTCCGGTCTGAATGACGGACAAACCATGAACTTTATGCTGTCGTCGGCCGCTATCTTCTCGTGCCACTCCAAGGTGTCAACCGGATCGTCGGTTGTGCCTATATAACGGACATTCGACTTCTCTATGATGCCGCGCACGGTAAGAGACGGATCGTGCTGCAGCATATCCTGAGTCTTGTCCCATATTTCCTTTGCAGTCTCGACCGTAAGCGGTTTATCTATACCGAAATACTTCTTTAATTCAAGATTGCACCAGTGGTACATGGGATTGCCGATAGCCATCTCAAGCGACTCGGCGAACTTCACGAATTTGTCATAGGGATCTGCCGAACCGGTCACAGTCTCCTCGTCCACTGCGTTAGACCTCATGACTCTCCACTTGTAGTGATCGCCGAAGTAGGTACCGTCGGCGTTTCTTCCGCCGAGCCAAACCTCGGCTATATTGTTGTAACGTCTGTTCTCGTATATTTCCTTAGGGGATATGTGACAGTGATAGTCGATAAGCGGCAAGTTCTCCGCATAATCATGAAAAAGATGCTTAGCTGTCTCGTTCCTAAGCATAAAATCCTCGTCCATAAACTGCTTCATCGGATATTTAACCTCCCAAAAGTGTTATTCGTCAGTGTGCGCTGTCATTGCCTCGTTTTTGCAGTGTGTATTGCTTATCCTGCCCCGTCTGTCATGTAGCGGAGCTTTGATTTTTTCTACAATGTAAGCGCTTACATTCTTTGTACCACGATAAGGGATAAATGTCAAGATGTATCGCTCATCTTGACAAAAAAGTTTTTAAAAAAGGCCCGTACTCCGAAGAATCGGGAGTACGGGCCGTACTGTATCGCAAAACACTATGAACGATATTAATTGAAGCCGAACAACCTCTGCACTACTCTGTAGCCGGCTACGGAGAGCTTTCTTCCGACCGGGCCGGGAAGGTTCATGGACACACCGAGAAGAGTATGTCTTAATTCCTTGTATAAAGCAGGATCCTTCTCCTTGAGATAGTTCCATATATCCTTCTTCTTCTCAAGCATCTCCTTGGTACCCGCAACAAGCGCTATACTTGAAGCGATGCACATCATCATATCCACATACTGCCTCTGGAAGCGGTAAAGCTGCTTGTTCTCGGGCTTGTTCTGAGAGAAGTAGTCTATGATTATCTTCGTCACATTTATGTGCTGATCGATACGCTTGATCATGTTCTTTTCATTTACCGACTGGTCGTCGCGTCCTATGTAGTAGCGGTAGAGATCCTCGTTCACATACATCAGCTTCTTCACATGCTGCATGGGCTTGAATACGTAAATGTTGTCCACATAGAAGGTATGCTTCGGGAGCTCGAGACCCATGTCGGTAAGCATCTTTGTCCTGTAAATGACAGAATGCATGACCACGTACTGGGACTTTGCGAACTTGATCTTGTCACCGGTATCCCAGCCTATCACCTTGTTCTCGGGAAGCGCGCCGCGGTAGCGCATAACTCTCTTGTAACGCTTGCCGACCTTCTCATATACGTAGTTTGACATCACACAGTCAAGCTGTTCCTCCGGTTCCCTGTGCTTCCTTAGTGCCTCGAGAACCCTCCTGAACGCCTTCTTGTCAAGCCAGTCGTCGCTGTCAAGTATCTTGATATAGATTCCGGACGCCTTGTATATGCCCTTCGTCACGGCATCGCCATGCCCGCCGTTTTCCTTGTGGATCACCTTGACTCTGTCAGGGAACTTGGTCGCA
>ONVB01000270.1 GCA_900321145.1 uncultured Eubacteriales bacterium
CGGCAAAAATGTATTATTTACATCCAAGGCTATCTTAAGCTGATCCACGATATTCCTTATCTCTTCGTGCCTTGACTTAGACAGCATAGCCTTGGCATGCTTGGCACCCGGGGGAAGCTTTCCCTTAGGCGGGTTTTCCGCAAGCTGCCTGTCCTTCATAAGTCCGTTTAAGATAAGCTTCAGCTCTCCGAACGCAGGATCCATCATGGTTGATGACATATTGATTCCGATATTCTCTATGCCTCCTTCACCTTGATCCTGAAGCTCATTCTCCTCTTCACGCTCTTCCTGGACCTGAGAACCAACACCCGAGAATGATGCAAGGAAATCACTTGTCTTTAAGCTCTCGGTGAGCATAAGGAACAACTCCTTGTTCGGATCATCACGTGTATCAACGGGACCTTTTTTATCAAGATCCGCCTTGGACATGTAAGCTTTAAGTGTACTGTCGTCATATATATCCTTATAAAGAGGAAGGGATATAAGCTTAAGCTTTAAAGCAATATACTGATAAGCCTTGTTAAGATCCGAAGCTTTCTGCCTCAATGCACGCAAAGCCGCTCCTCGGGGAGCTCCCGGGACGTCTATGTTGTTTACCATTATGTCATAAAGTGCAGTACCTAAACAGATTCCGGGAATGTAATCTTTAAATTTCTCTACCAGATACTTGTCATCAAGCAGTTTAGGTATGAAATTATCATCAACCTTGTTTAGATCTGCAAACTTCGCAACAGTTGCCGCATCCGATTTTGCCTGCTGCAGAGACTTATCCAATTCGTTTCCGGATATGATCTTCTTTGCGGCCTCCGTGAGCTGTCCTCTCGCTTCTATACCTGCCTGCTGTGCATTGATCTCCTCTTCGGTCATAGCTTTGCCGTCACCGAATTTCTTGTGCATCTCGTTCATGAATTCAATATTCTTTCGCACCTCGGGATCATCGCTCATTTCATTGATATACCTCTCCCTTGGTACAAAGCCCAGTGCCTTAAGCCTTGCACTCATAGAATCTCCGGACTTGATAAAGCTTCCCTGTTCCTCTAATATAAGCACCTTTGTAGAGAGTATCACGAGCTCCGGTTTTGATTTTGCATCATCGATGTAAGCATTGAGCCTATCTCTGATCTTGTCAAATTGCGGATTGCTCAAGACCATACTGTCATCAAAAATAAGCTTTCCGAGGGGATCGGTAATCACACTGTATAATCCCTGAACGTAGTTTGAATACTTATCTATGGCATCGCACTTTATACTGACCGCCTCGATCTCATCCGAGGACAGTATCTTGTAGTTGATTGCTTTCGGAAGAAGCTCATTTTTTACGGTTTCTGCCTCTGAACATTTTACCATAATATTGGCATAGTTTGAAGCTATATATCCCGGCGTTACATCATTGAATATGGCAGTATCCTCACGGATGAATGCCATTATGGCCGCCCTGACCTTCTCGCCCTTCTCGCCATCGGTCTCTTTTCTCTTGGCCTCAAAATACTCTTTTTCCTCTGCGGTTACTTTTTCAAGCTCTGCAGCAATCTTAACATCCAGCTGTTCGATATTTTTTTGATATCTCTGACGCACCTTGGCAACCAGTTCATCCGGCTGTTCACCGGCACCATCACCCAATTGATCTAAAATATTCTGATACTGAGCACGGTCTCTCCTGAGTTTGGTCAGCTGCACTTCTCTTTTTTTCTTTTCACGCGCATCCTTCTGCTCCTCATCACTTCGTTTCTGAGCCTTGGTTTTTAAAAAGTCACCATACGCTTTTCCCTGTAGAAGGGCCGTATCTGCGCGTTCTTCTCTGATAGAAGCAAGCTGCGTCTGTTTATTGATCTCATCTACAGAGAGCTGTATGTCTTGTCCTGTCAGCATATACCGAAGCTTCTCGGCATCTTCCTGACTATTAAGAAATCTCATAGAAAGCTCAAGCTGATGAGTCTCTTTATCCCTTTCCTCTTGTGGAATATCTTCATCCGTAACAGCTTTGAAGCCGAATCCGTCCCGGGTATTCTCGCCATTGTAATTCTGAAGGAATTTACACGACTTCGCACCTGCGAGATTTGCTAGATAATCAATAAAGTCTTCAGGATACTCGTCCTGTTTGATCCTGCTATATCTCTTTATAACTTCTGCAGCATCGACATGCTCAAGCATTCCGGCAGCATCATAAAGAGCAGCATAATAAGGAGATGCCATTGCACCAAGCTTGAAGGTGATATATTCCTTATAATTTTTTAACATTTCCACCAGAGCAAGCATATTATTCTTTATTTTTTCAGGGAAATGATGACCTTCACTCTCCGCGGTATCAACAAAAACCTGTATAGCGGCGGCAAAATTAAGTCTCTCGGCTATATAGTCAAAATGCTCAAGTATATAGCCATCCGAGATATCGGCAAGTATATCGGCAAATGTATAGCTTAATATCTCGTCTCTCACAATCCCGTAAGTAAATCCCTTTATCCTTACCTGTGTCGAAGAAAAGCCTTTTTCAAGAAGGGCTCTCGCCTTCTTGGACATCTCCTCGCGTTGTGCCATGCCCGGAATGTCGTTTCCGCCGTTCATAAGCTCTTTTTTCTCTTCTTCCGAATAGACCTTCAACTGTCCGGTAAGCACAAAGCTTGCTGCAGCAAGGAATCTTTTTATCTTCATCGGCAGTTCTTCATGTGCCCTTATTACCTCCGGATCGTCAAGATTGTCCTCAGCCGCACCGGGACCTTTTAGGTCTTTCCTCAGCTGCAGACCGATCTTATACTCGAGAAGATGATCGTTATATATCTCCTTTCTCTTATAACCTTTGGCATCAAGTCTTTGTTGCATCGTTCCTTGATAAAGACTGGTATCGTAAGCTTTGAGGGTAGTCGCATTCACAATAAAGCTGCTCAAATCCGCACGGATTGTTCCGTCATTCTGCAGAGCTACCATCCTTTGAAGAATATCAGCTCCTGTATTATTCTTGCTTTCCCGCTTTTGTACTTCGTTATCACCCTCGCCCTCGATCGGAGCAAATAACGAATCCATGAAAAATAACCGATAGTTCGGATCGGTAATAAGGTTCATCCTCAAGGTTGCAAAAGCGAAATAATCACCTACAACAGCTGCAAAAGTAAGTATAGCGGATGATCTGTCAGGAGAAAAAGGAACTCCTTCGGCTCTGACATCTTTTATGAATTGCGGCATCTGAGCGGCTCTTTCCGCAACCTTCCTTACATAAGCATAATCATTTATCAACTTGTCATCGTCCGTATACTCAAATTTGCTCTTGTCACTGTCCAAAAAGCTATTAAATAAACTGTAATAGGTATCCTCCTTACTTTTCTTGACTTTCTCTTGGTCACCGAGATCGTCACCAAAATAGTTTTCAAGCATCGCATATATAGCGGTGTGATCCTCCAGATTATCGTCATTCACCAGGTAGGCCAACTGTGCTGCCATTTTAGGTATTTGTTCTTCCGGCACCTGCCTCGTCGGATGTTCTTTGTTAAACAATTTTACCGCTGATAATGCTTCTGCATTTCTTAACTGCGTCTGAGCATCGGCTTTGTGCATTTCTGCATCGGCATTTATACTGCGCGTGGCCCTATCGCCTCTTGTCGAAAGAACGGTTTTCAACTGATTCGAAGTAAGCCCTGAATCCACACCCGTGATTATACCATATATTGCGTCCATCTCAAAGGCTTCTCCACTGTTTATAACCTGCAGAGTATTCACCACCTCATTCTTGGCAAGACGCTTTCTGCCCCGCCAGGCAGCATCAGCGCTCTTGTCCTGCTGCCTTGCCTGATTAAGAGCATCACCCGAAAGCTCCCTGTCAGCTTCGGGAAGATCACTTTCACCTTCTCTGATTTTGAAGTCATCTTCATTTACATCGGCCATTTCCTGGATACGCTCAAGCATCGTTTTACCGCGTCTTTCTTCGGTAAAGCTGTTTTTAACCTGCTTATCGTTGAATACAAGGCTGAGAAAGCTTTGAAGCTGCGCAGTCGATCCGGTTAAAAGCCCCTGCTTTTCACATTCTTTGATCCTGCTCTTGAGAATACCCAGGGTATATGCATTTATTTCTCCGTCGAGTTCCGAATAAAGCAACGAATACAGCGGATGCTTCATAATCTCGAATCTCACATCCATATACTCGGTATATTCCTGAATGGCAACCGCAAGATTATTTGCCGCAATAAACTTTCTTTTCTTCTCTTCCGAACCTCTGAAGCCTGTCGTTACTTTATACTGATACTCAGCAACGAGGATTTCCGGAAGAACAACCTCAAGCATATTCTGAGCCCTATCCCCAATCATCTTCAGAGTCGTATAGTTTCTCAGCATATACTCATCGGAGGTATCATTAAACAGAGCAAGGTCCGTTTCCATGAATTCGTTGAAGACTTCGAGCAGTTTTCCGTATCCACCCTCCATCATCTTCTGCTCTCTGAATTCAGCCTCATCAAATTCTTTACTCTGTTCTTCTGCCTGTGTTTTCTCATCAGCAACCAATTGATCCATTGTCTGAAGGAAAACATCCAATTCCTGATCAAAGCCCTCTTTTCTGCTTCCATGAATTGTTTTGATAAACATTTCATCAAAACCATGCAAAGAAAAGTACTTACGATCAAACATATAGTGATTATTATATCCTTGCAGTTCAAAGCCTTTTGCTGCTTTGTCTCTCATATAGAGCTTTTGGGCAAGCTCCGCCCGTAGTGTGATCTCCTCATGGGCATCTTGTCCGGCTTTATTTGCATCCACCTCTCCCTTATTGATTTTCTTTCTGCGTGCAAAACCTCCCTTGGCTCCGTGAAGTACATAATGAGCGGCTTCCAGTGTCTTCTTCCTTGGCATATCCTGCTGATCGATCTGATCATTAACAGGCGCCTGTTCAGGACCAATGATATTATTGACAGGCGGATTTCCACCCTGACCATGAGGAGCCTGGTTATTCTCATGCTGTACTATCTCAACATCAAAGAAATGATCAAGACCCGCTCCATTATCACCTTGCAGTTGTTGCTGTTGTTGTAGTTGCCGACGTCGTTCCTGGCGTTCCTGGCGTACCTGCGCTCCCATCTGTATGTTCCGACCCTGCTGTCTTCGTCTTGCGGCTTCATCTCTTCTTCTTTGAAGGTCACCGTCCTGAGGTCCAACATTCGGAACCCGAGGTATGACAAGGTTAAAAGGAACCGGCGGTATCGGTGGTGGCGGAGGAATAAGCGGCTGCTCTCCGTCCTGGTGCGGCTGCTGAATGATCGGCTGCTCTCCGTCCTGGTTCTGTTGCTGAGCTAAAGGATTCTGAACACCATTATTTCCCATAGGCTGAACAATAGGGGGCTGCTGTCCCGGAATAGGTCCCTGCGGAGCGATGGGCTGATCCTGATTAACAGGATTCTGTCCCTGAAGGTGCTGATTTGCAAGCCCCGCTACGACATTCTGAGGAAGTAACCCTATACCGTTATTCTGTTGTCCTTCCTGCGGCTGTGCAGGTCTCCTGCTAAATAAGTTTTTAAACTTTTGAAAAAATGATGGCATAAAAATCCCTCCGGTTCAGCTTTAAGCATATATGATCGTGTATTAATCAGCTTGCCTGCTTTCCGAAAATCAAGTCAGCGTACGGTTCGAAGTCCGAACGCGTGAATACCTTACCTACCTTGACGAACTCATACTTTATGGCCTGCAGATAGTGTACCATATGTACCTGTCCGCCGGCTGCCGGATCGGCTGCCGCAAGGAAGGCGGCATTAAGTATACAGTTCTTGATATTACCACCAACCAGCTCATACTTTTCGGCAAGGTAACGCACATCCACATCATCCGCAAGCGGCGTATCCTTAGGTATGGTGGTACTCCAAAGCATCTCTCTTGTATCCACATCGGGGAACTGGAACTCCACGATGTACTTCATACGTCTGAAGAACGCGGGGTCTATATTGTGCTTGTAGTTTGTCGCAAGCACCGACACACCGTCGTAACCCTCGACCTCCTGAAGCAGGAGCGCTGTTTTGTTGTTATTTGACGCCTGGTTTGAACCTCCGTCATCCGAACGCTTTGCAAAGAGCGTATCGCACTCATCGAAGAAGAGGACGACATTACACTTCTTTGCCTCTCGGAATATCATGGAGATGGACTTCTCAGTCTCACCGACGTACTTATCGATAACCTTTGAAAGGTCTACTCTGTATAACTCAAGATTAAGCTCGTGAGCGATAACCTGGGCGCACATCGACTTACCAGTACCGGGAGCTCCGAAGAGAAGTATCGAAAGTCCTCGGCCGTATGGGTACTTCTTTGTATAGTGCCAGCCGTCGTAGACCTGCTTACGGAAGTTCATCTGGTCTATGGCGTGCTCAAGCGTCTCTCTCTGGTCATGGTTCATGACGATATCCTCAAAGCCGAAGTTAGCCTTGATCTTCGTCGCCTTCTGGGTAAGCTCGGAGCTCATCTGCGCATAGCAGCCCTGGAAGAGCGTAGCTCTGGAGATCACTATCTCCTTGTTCATGGTCGCTAAGCTTCTCGAGTGATAAAGTGCCGACTTTATCTTACCCGGTGTGA
>ONVB01000268.1 GCA_900321145.1 uncultured Eubacteriales bacterium
AAAAGAGAACCGGGAACACTTGCGGGAACAGCAGAAGACGGAGGAACTCGCGCGCCTGAAGGAGCAGCAGGAGACGGAAGAACGCCTGCGTGAGGAGCTTGAGCTGCCGTGAGTTTTTTAGTCACGCGTGTATCAGCTCCGCTATGACGTCCTTCATGGAATCCCTGTAGATTATATAGCTGTTGATGATGGGCGTATCGAAATCAAGAAGCCTTATCTTCCGCAGCTTTTTTTCTTTGATGTAGGTATCTGCCATATCCTTCGGGAGAAATGTATAGTTGTCCTTCCCGATCAGATAAGGGACTATCTTCATGCAGTCGTCAATCTCGAGCTCGAACTGATGGAAACGGGGGAAGAGCTTGCGGATATACTGCCCGACATCCTGAAGCGCGAAGTTGCACATCAGGTAGTTTTCTTCTATGAGCTTCTGCCGGGTGATGCCGCGGCTGTATTTCCTGTTGTTTATATCGGTCACAAGCACAAGTGTATCCTGCTTGTAAAGCTCGGATATGAACTGGGATTTCCTGAGCGGGATATAGACAAATGCGGCGTCGAGCATATCCTCCTGCAGCTGCTCGAGGAGGTGGTTAGACAGGCCGATGGTTATCTTAAGAGAATTTTCGGGATGCTTGTCTCTGTATTTCTTTATCTCCGGTGCGAGATGTCCTTCGTATATGGAGTCCGCACTGCCTATTCTTATGTGGTTTTCAAATCTGTTTTCCGCAGTCATTTCCGCAAGTGTGTTTTCTGTCAGTTCCAAAACCTTGTATGCATATACCCTGAAGCGCTCTCCCTCGACGGTGAGCTTGACGCTGCGATTGGTCCTTAAAAAAAGTCGCAGTTTAAGCTCCTTTTCGAGTTCGTTTATCCTGTTGGTCACGGTGGACTGAGCGACAAAAAGCTGGTTTGCGGTCTTCGTGAAGCTGCTGTTTTCGGACAGGACGATGAAGGTTTTGAGTGATTCAATATCCATGACGGTTCTCCTTATTATCTATAAAACGAATTATTGCTATCATTTTTATTCGCTTTACACATAATACTATATATGATAATACTTGTACATACTTTATGCGCGCAAAACATAAAAATCTTTAGAAAGAAGGATTGTAAGGTATTATGAAGGATATAGTATTGAGCAGTAAGACAAACAAACTCGAGCAGGATCCGTACATCTATCAGCTTCAGGATGTCCCGGAGCCGGAGCTTTTCAGGGAGATGTTCCCGTATACGGAGACTCCGAAGATTGCATTTAACTACAGGCGTGTTCCGGAAAATATGCCGGAGGATATATTTATCACCGATACTTCATTCCGTGACGGGCAGCAGTCAAGAGCGCCCTACACCACAGAGCAGATGGTTCATATCTATGAGCTGCTGCACAGACTGGGAGGGCCGAACGGGATGATCCGCCAGACGGAGTTCTTCGTCTATTCGGAGAAGGACAGGAAGGCTCTTGAGAAGTGCCTCGAGCTCGGTTACAGATTCCCGGAGATAACGACCTGGATCAGGGCTTCAAAGAAGGATTTTGAGCTCGTTAAGTCCATAGGTATCAAGGAGACGGGCATCTTAGTCAGCTGTTCGGATTATCATATCTTTCACAAGATGGGGCTGACCCGCCGTCAGGCTTTGGACAAGTACCTCGGGATCGTGTCTGAGTGTATCGAGGCGGGACTTCGCCCGAGATGTCACTTTGAGGACATAACCCGTGCGGACTTCTACGGCTTTGTGGTTCCTTTTGCAAACAGCCTTATGAAGCTTTCGAAGGAGAGCGGTGTGCCGGTCAAGATCCGTGCCTGCGATACCATGGGTTACGGGGTTCCGTATCCCGGAGCGGCACTTCCGCGAAGCGTGTCGGGCATAATCTACGGACTTCAGCACTATTCGGATGTTCCGTCCGAGATGATAGAGTGGCACGGCCACAACGATTTCTACAAGGGTGTTGTAAATGCGACTACCGCGTGGATGTATGGCGCATCTGCAGTGAACTGCTCGCTGCTCGGCATAGGAGAGCGCACCGGAAATGTACCGCTTGAAGCCATGGTATTTGAGTATGCCTCGCTTCGCGGAACCCTGAACGGAATGGATACAAGGGTGATAACCGAGATAGCGGAGTATATCCAAAATGAAACGGCTTACAGCATACCGCCTATGACTCCTTTTGTGGGAAGCAACTTTAATCTCACAAGAGCCGGGATCCACGCCGACGGCATGATGAAGGATCCGGAGATATATAATATATTTGATACGAGCACGATCCTGAACCGTCCGCCGAAGGTATCGATCACAAATACTTCGGGAGTAGCGGGAGTCGCGTTCTGGGTAAATGAATACAGAAGGCGTCACGGGGAAGCGGAATTGCCGAAAAACGATGACGCGATCCAAAGAATCTACGACTCCGTTATGGCTGAGTATGACGGAGGCAGAGTGACTATGATGACCGATGAGGAGCTTGAAGCCAAGTATAAAGAGTGCATAGGATGAAGCCAAAGAAGCAATCCTTCCGGAGAAAATAAACAGTTGATAAGTTGTATATGCAAGCTGTATAATCAAACCAATGATGTAAAGATCAAAGGAATTAGATTAGCAAAAAAGGAGGGAATAAGAATTGCTTCAGAAGAGAGAGTACAAGTTTTGGTTCTGCACCGGATCTCAGGATCTGTACGGTGACGAGGTGCTTGAGCATGTGGCGGCACACTCAAAGGAGATGGTCGAGGAGCTGAACAGATCGGGGGCGTTGCCGTACGAGGTTGTATGGAAACCGGTTCTTATCACGAGCGAGCTGATAAGGAGAACATTTAACGAGGCAAATACGGATGAGAGCTGCGCCGGCGTGATAACCTGGATGCACACCTTCTCTCCGGCGAAGTCGTGGATACTCGGATTGAGCGAGTTGAGGAAGCCACTGCTTCACCTTCATACACAGTACAATGAAGAGATACCGTATGATGCCATAGATATGGATTTCATGAACGAGAATCAGGCTGCACACGGTGATCGTGAATACGGACACATAGTAAGCCGTATGCGTATAGACCGCAAGGTTATGGCCGGCTACTGGAAGGATCCGGTTGTCAGGGAGAAGATAGCTTCATGGATGACGACGGCAGTGGGCGTGCTGGAGTCAAGTCACATCAGAGTGATGCGTGTAGCTGACAATATGAGAAATGTTGCGGTGACCGAGGGTGACAAGGTAGAGGCCGAGATCAAGTTCGGCTGGGAGGTGGATGCCTACCCGATCAACAGCATCGCAGAGAGCGTGAAGAGTGTATCCGAGAGCGATGTAAATGCACTTCTCGACGAGTATTACGCAACCTATGATATGATCCTCGATGGCAGGGATCCCGATGAGTTTAAGAAGCATGTGGCCGTTCAGGCAAGGATAGAGCTTGGCTTTGAGAGGTTCTTAGAGGAGAAGAACTATCAGGCCATCGTGACGCATTTCGGAGATCTGGGGGCGCTTGAACAGCTTCCGGGACTTGCCATACAGAGGCTTATGGAGAAGGGCTACGGCTTTGGCGCCGAGGGTGACTGGAAGGTGGCAGCCATGGTACGCCTGCTGAAGATCATGAGCGACGGAAAGAAGGACGCCAAGGGTACCTCGATGATGGAGGACTATACATATAACCTTGTTCGCGGAAAAGAGGGTATACTGCAGGCGCATATGCTGGAGGTATGTCCGTCCATTGCGGACGGAAGGATAAGCGTGCGCGTAAAGCCGCTTTCCATGGGTGATCGTGAGGATCCCGCAAGGCTTGTGTTTACCTCGAAGGAGGGACGCGGCATCGCAACATCGCTGATCGACCTCGGCAACCGCTTCCGTCTCATCATCAATACAGTGGAGTGCAAAAAGACCGAGAAGCCCATGCCGAACCTTCCGGTTGCGACGAATTTCTGGACACCGTATCCGGATCTTTATACCGGAGCCGAGGCGTGGATACTGGCGGGAGGCGCGCACCACACGGCGTTTACCTACGATGTTACAGCCGAGCAGATGGGCGACTGGGCGGAGCTCATGGGTATCGAGGCAGTCTTTATAGATGAGCATACCACGATTCCGCAGCTTAAGAGAGATCTGAAGCTGGGCGAGCTGTTCTACGCATAGATGGCAAAAGCAAGTGAACCAAAGACAGTATGATAGTATTGGGTCAATGAAAGAAAGGAATATGGAGTATGCTTGAGGAATTAAAGAAGAAGGTATATGAAGCCAATATGGAGCTTCCCAGGCGCAGGCTGGTGACTTATACATGGGGAAATGTCAGCGCGATAGACAGAGAGAGCGGGCTTTTTGTGATCAAGCCGAGCGGCGTCGATTACGAGACTATGTCACCTGAGGATATGGTGGTCATGGACCTTGAGGGTAACCGCGTGGAGGGAAGATACAAGCCCTCGTCGGATACTCCGACACATCTTGAGTTATATAAGCGCTACGCCGATATCGGCGGAGTGGTTCACACTCACTCACCCGAGGCTACGGCATGGGCTCAGGCCGGAAGAAGCATACCTCTTTACGGTACAACACATGCGGATTACTTCTTCGGTGAGATACCGTGTGCAAGAAGCTTAACTCCTGAGGAGATAGGCGGAGAATATGAGAAGAACACAGGACTTGTGATCATCGAGACCTTTGACGGCAGGAAGATAGATCCGATGTATACACCCGGCGTGCTGTGCACGAACCACGGAGTATTTACCTGGGGTAAGGATGCTGCCGAGGCAGTGCACAATGCGGTTGTGCTTGAGGAAGTGGCGAGGATGGCTACTAAGACCGAGCTTATCAACCCGCAGGTTAAGCCGGCGCCGGATTACTTAAGGGATAAGCACTTCTTCCGCAAGCACGGCGAGAATGCTTACTACGGACAGAACTAAAAAAATATAAAAAGGGACGGACTGCGTATGTGTATATTATGCGGCCTGTTCCTTTTTTTTATGCGCACGCTCGCGTAACAAAATCAGTCACTGCGTGATGTAATGATGATTTTATAGGCATTTTTTGGCTAAAATGTGTGGTTGAAGAAATATGCTCCGAATGGCAATATGGTCATATTACGGTGTCATCCTGAGGGCGGATGCCCGAAGGATCTAAAAAAGTGTAAAGAAATAAAGGAAGAATATTTTCAAACGGAGGACTATGCATGAAGAAATTTGTGAAAAAGCTTGCCGCGGCTTTTCTTGCGGCGGTTATGGGTGTGTCGATGTGCGCCTGCGGAGGTGCGGGAAAGAGCGGCACAACGGAGAGTGCGGGGACTAAAAAGGATACCTCTGCGACAACTGCGCAGACAGAAGCGACCGTGAACGATACAGCGATCGAAACGGAAGAAACAACTGAAGCGACCACCGAAGCTGCTGTCACTGCAACCGGCGGAGGGTTCGACGATCCGCTTGCGGAGCTTTCATCAAGAGAGTTTGCGGTAAGGATGGGCAACGGTATAAATCTCGGCAATACACTTGAGGCTACTGACAACAGCGATTTGAAGACTGACTACGAGGTTAGTCACTGGGAGATGCTCTGGGGCAATCCGGTCACGACTCAGGAGATGATAGACGACATGAAGGCTGCAGGCCTCGACAGCCTGCGCATACCGGTAGCGTGGACCAGTGCCATGGATTTCATGCACGGTGATTACACTATAGGCGAGTCTTATCTGAAGAGAGTAAAAGAGGTTGTGGACTATGCTTATAATAACGACATGTTTGTGATCATCAACGACCACTGGGACAAGGGCTGGTGGGGCATGTTCGGTTCCGAGGACGCCGCTCAGAGGGATGCGGCTATGGAGCTCTACAAGTCCATGTGGACCCAGATAGCCGACTATTTCAAGGATTATGACCTGCACCTTATCTTCGAGGGCGGAAATGAGGAGATAGGTGACAGACTGAACGATATCACACCTGCGATCAATCCAAAGGGTGCGACACTTTCAAAGGATGAGTGCTACAAGAAGGCACTTGAGATAAACCAGACCTTTGTGGATGTGGTAAGAGCTTCGGGCGGAAACAACGCCGCAAGGTTCCTTCTCATACCCGGTTATGGTACGGATGTGACTCAGACTTTGGATGCGCGTTGGAGCATGCCGACCGACCCTTCGGGCGACAAGCTTCTTCTCTCGGTTCACTACTACACGCCGTGGAGCTACTGCGGAAGCACGGGCGAGACTACCTGGGGAACCAAGAAGAACTATGAAGAGATGAATACCCTTTTGGAGGGACTTAATAAATACGGTGAGAAGTACGGAGTCATTATAGGCGAGTGCGGAGTCCTCCCTACCTCCTCGGGCAAGATGAAGCCGAACTGGCAGCTGTGGATGACGAACTTCTTTGCCAACTGCGATAAGTACGGTTATGTGCCCATGCTGTGGAACACGGGTGATATTCTTAACAGGAATACCCACAAATGGATAGATGAGGAGCTTGAAACCTTCCTCAAGGAGAGAAGCTACGAGAATGAGATCAAGCTTGATGCAGCCACGATAGCTGCCACAGCCGATAAGCTTATAGCTGACGGTTACGAGCTTGCACCCGAGACCTTCAGTGAGCAGGCGAAGCTTGCGGGCGAGGGCAAGGCTATAGCATGGATCATGTGGGATTCACAGGACTGGAATATAGTTTACTCGGTCGGAGACGCTTACGATCCCGATTCCAAGACAGGAGGCGTTGAGGCAACGGATGTGGAGGTTACGGGAGAGGGAACCTACACTGTGGCACTTGACTTTACCAAGACGGAGGCCAAGCATTCGACCAGCACAGCATTTTCGGCGATAGGCATATCAAATGCCGAGGTGCTCTTCCCCGGATATGTGATCACTATAAAGAAGGTGCTTATCAACGGCGAGGAGTATAAGCTCCACGGAAGAAACTATACATCAAGCGATGACGGACTCTGCACGAGATCCAATCTCTACAACGAGTGGGTGTCGGAGGCACCGGATGATGCAAGGACCAACGGAGGCGGGACCATGGGCTGCTCACCGAGGGTATTTGACCAGAAGGATCTGGGAGACATAGAGACCCTGGAGATCACCTTTGATTACACCCCAGGCGAGCAGGGTATATCGAAAAATGACGCGAATTCTAAGAATTAAGATTCTTCGGGCTGCGCCCTCAGAATGACACGAACCGCGTGGCGAAGCGACCCGGTGTCATTCTGAGCTAAGCGAAGAATCTTATAAATCAAGAGGAGAAGAAAATGTACGACTTAAAACCATATTTAAAGAAAATAGACGAAGTGATATCAGCAGGGCCGTACAGCGACAGCTGGGACAGCCTGGCGGCGTTCCGGGCACCGTCATGGTTTGCGAAGGCGAAGTTCGGCATATTTATGCACTGGGGACTCTACTCGGTTCCGGCTAACTCAAATGAGTGGTATTCGAGAAATATGTATATACAGGGTATGCCGGCCTTCGAGCACCATGTGAAGACCTATGGTACCCAGGACAAGTTCGGATATAAGGACTTCATCCCGCTATTTACCGCAGAGAACTTTGATCCCGATGAGTGGATAAGCCTCTTTAAGGCAGCGGGCGCAAGGTACATATGCCCGGTTGCGGAGCATCATGACGGATTCCAGATGTATAAGAGCGAGATATCGCACTACAACGCTTATGAGATGGGACCGAAAAGGGACATCATAGGCGAGCTTAAGGGCGCGGCGGAAAAGCAGGGACTTACCTTCTGCACCTCAAGCCACAGGGCAGAGCACTGGTGGTTCATGAGCCATGGCAGGGAGTTTGAGAGTGATGTGAAGGATCCCATGGAGCGCGGTGATTTCTACTGGCCGGCTATGCCGGAGCCTGATAACCAGGACCTTTACAGCAAGCCGTATCCGACAGAGGAGTACCTTGAGGACTGGCTTGTGAGAACCTGTGAGATAGTGGACAGGTATCAGCCTTCGTTCCTCTACTTCGACTGGTGGATACAGCACGAAGCATTTAAGCCGTATCTGAGGAAGCTGATCGCTTATTACTACAACCGCGGAGAGGAGTGGGGTAAGCCGGTTGCGGTTTGCTACAAGCATGACGCGCTTTCCTTCGGCACGGGTATAGTGGAGATAGAGCGCGGT
>ONVB01000267.1 GCA_900321145.1 uncultured Eubacteriales bacterium
ACATTTAGACTTTATGCGATTTTTTATGGAGGTATATTTTAATGGCTCGTATTTCAGGTGTAGATTTACCAAGAGATAAGCGCGTCGAGATTGGTCTTACCTATATATATGGTATAGGAAGGACTTCATCAAACAGAATCTTGAAGGAGGCTAAGGTCAGCCCCGATACAAGAGTTCGTGATCTGACAGATGATGAGGTTAAGAGAATTGCAGAGATCATAAATGAGACACAGATGGTAGAAGGTGATCTTAGAAGAGAGGTTGCCCTTAACATCAAGCGTCTTCAGGAAATCGGATGCTATCGCGGAATCCGTCACAGAAAGGGACTTCCCGTACGCGGACAGAAGTCAAAGACCAATGCCAGAACCCGTAAGGGACCGAAGAAGACAGTAGCTAATAAGAAGAAGTAATCAGGTGATCAGGAGGAATAACTAATGGCTGGTAAGGCAACAGTTAAGAAGACTGCTAAGAAGCGCGTCAGAAGAAGCGTTGAGCGCGGACAGGCGCATATTCAGTCCTCTTTCAATAATACAATCGTTACATTGACAGACTCCGAAGGTAATGCTCTTTCATGGGCAAGTGCCGGCGGACTTGGTTTCAGAGGCTCAAGAAAGTCTACTCCTTATGCTGCTCAGATGGCAGCAGAGACAGCTGCAAAGGCAGCACTTCCCTATGGTCTTAAGACTATCGATGTTATGGTCAAGGGACCGGGATCAGGCAGAGAGGCTGCTATCCGTGCACTCTCAGCTTGCGGACTTGAGGTTGTAAGCATTAAGGACGTTACTCCGGTACCGCACAACGGATGCCGTCCGCCTAAGCGTAGAAGAGTCTAATCGGGAGGTAAGTTAAAATGGCAGTAGATAGAACACCTATATTAAAGAGATGCAGATCTCTTGATTTAGAGCCTGCAGTTTTAGGCGTAAATAAGAAGTCTAACAGAAGACTTAACAGATCCAGCAGAAAAGTAAGTGAGTACGGCTTACAGCTTCGTGAGAAGCAGAAGGCTAAGTTTATATATGGAATGCTCGAGAAGCCTTTCCGTAACCTTTACGACAAGGCTGAGAGAATGCCGGGACTTACCGGTGAGAACCTTATGGTTCTTCTCGAGCTTCGTCTCGACAACGTAATCTTCCGTATGGGATTTGCTCGTACAAGACGTGAGGCAAGACAGATCGTAGGTCACAAGCATGTACTTGTAAACGGCAAGTGCATCAACATACCTTCATATAAGGTAAGCGTTGGCGACAAGATCGAGATCAGAGAGAAGAGCAAGTCTCTTCAGAGATATAAGGATATTGCTGAGGCAAACAAGGGCGTAACAGCTCCTTCATGGATGGAGAGTTCTATAGATTCCTTCTCAGGCTCTATTCTTGAGAAGCCTTTGAGAGAGCAGATAGATGTTCCTGTAAACGATACACTTATCGTCGAGTTGTACTCTAAGTAATAGATAATGCACAATAAGACGACCAAAAGAAGGAGGAGGGGCAAACATGTTTGAGTTTGAAAAGCCAAGGATAGAAATAGCCGAGCTTACCGATGACGGAAAGTACGGCAGGTTCGTAGTTGAGCCTTTAGAGAGAGGTTACGGTACCACTTTGGGAAACTCCTTAAGAAGGATCATGCTTTCCTCACTGCCCGGTACGGCTGTGAGCTTAGTTAAGATCAAGGGTGTGCTCCATGAGTTCTCGTCAATCCCCGGTGTTAAGGAGGATGTGACCGAGATCGTTATGAACATCAAGGAACTCTGCATAAAGAACAACGGCGCTATAAATGAGGTTAAGACCGCATATATAGACGCTTCGGGTGACTGCGTAGTTACCGCAGGCGACATACAGGTTGACGGTGATCTTGAGATAGTGAATCCGGATCTTGTGATCGCACATCTTTCAGGTGCTGACGCAAAGCTCGAGATGGAGCTTACCATAACCAACGGAAGAGGTTATGTAAGTTCCGATAAGAACAAGAGTCTCGATGCATCCATAGATGCTATCGCTATAGATTCGATATACACACCTGTTGAGCGTGTGAACTTAACCGTAGAGAATACCCGTGTGGGCCAGATCACAGATTATGACAAGCGTACACTTGATGTATTCACCAACGGTGCACTTCCGCCGGATGAGGCAGTAAGCCTTGCGGCTAAGGTGCTTTCAGAGCATTTGAATCTCTTTATCGATCTCTCGGAGAATGCCAAGACAGTAGATGTCATGGTCGAGAAGACAGATGATGAGAAGGAAAAGGTTCTTGAGATGAACATCGATGAGCTTGAGCTCTCGGTTCGTTCCTTCAACTGCTTAAAGAGAGCAGGAATCAATACCGTTGAGGAGCTTACCAACAAGACTCCGGACGATATGATGAAGGTTCGTAACTTAGGACGCAAGTCACTTGATGAAGTTCTTGCAAAGCTGAAGGATCTCGGTCTTTCACTTAAGAACGGAGACTAATTTACAGATACATGGAAACAATCCTTGCGGATTGCTTTGAACTCGCTCAAAGCCGCGAGGGGCTCCCACGATCAAAGATCGTGGGCAGATCCGCTTAAGCCGAAGTGTCGGGAGTTCGCCCGGCGACTCAGTAAGCAAAGCGAAGACCTGTAACACAGGTAGGAAAGGAATAATATTATGGCAATGTACAGAAAGCTCGGAAAGAAATCAGACCAGAGAATGGCTTTACTCAGAAACCAGGTAACACAGCTTATCTACCACGGCAAGATCGAGACTACAGAAGCTCGTGCCAAGGAAGTTAGAAAGATAGCTGAGCACCTTATAACACTTGCAATCAAAGAGAAGGACAACTTCGATGAGATTACCGTAAATGCAAAGGTTGCAAAGAAGGATATGAACGGCAAGAGAGTTAAGGCTGTTGTTAACGGTAAGAGAGTTACAGAGTACGATACCGTAGAGAAGAAGATCAAGAAGGATAAGCCTTCAAGACTTCATGCAAGAAGACAGATGCTCAAGGTTCTCTATCCGGTAGTTGAGATCCCGGAGGATGCAGCAGGCAAGAAGGCCGGCACAAAGAAGGTTGACCTTGTAGCTAAGCTCTTCGATGAGTACGGAGTAAAGTACAAGAGCCGTGAGGGCGGATACACCAGGATCATCAAGATCGGTGAGCGCCGCGGTGACGGAGCTATGAAGGTTATCCTCGAGCTCGTATAATATAAAACCCATAAGGGCTGTCGCGTAAAGTGGCAGCCCTTTTTTCAAATTAGAGCGCAGTCTCGTGTCATTCTTAACGAGGCAGTATAAATCAGATTATGAAAAAGATTCTTCGGGCTGAAGCCCTCAGAATGACACGTATAATCCAGCTCGAAGCAGTGTGTCATTCTGAGCGAAGCGAAGAATCTTAATAAATACCGGTAAACCATGATCAAAATCCGTAATATGTCATTTGAATACTTCGACCGTGACGATGAGGGCAACCTCACCGAGATGGTGAATGCCATCCGGGGCATAAGCTTTGATGCTGCTCCGGGTGATCTTGTCGTGGTTTGTGGCAGGAACGGATCCGGTAAGAGTACATTTGCGAGGATACTGAACAGGATTCTGGTTCCGATCGAGGGAAAGACGGAGATCTTCGGCATGGATGCATCCGATGAGGAGAATAAGTACAAGATCCGGAGCAAGGTCGGGATGGTATTTCAGAATCCCGATGATCAGTTTGTGGGAAGCGTAGTCGAGGAGGAGGTAGCCTTCGGTGCGGAGAATCTGGCGGTGCCCGAGAAGCAGCTAAAAAGCCGCGTAGAGAAGGCTTTGAGAAGCGTGGGGCTGGAACCTTCGGAATTCTCGGAAAGAGGCATAGAAGAGCTCTCAGGGGGCGAGAAGCAGAAGGTTGCGGTGGCAGGTATACTCGCGATGGGTACGGAGTGTGTAGTCCTCGATGAGGCAACCGCCATGCTTGACCTTGCATCGGAGAGAGAGCTGATGTCCGTATTAAAGAGGCTTGCCGCAGAGAAGAAGATCATCGTCATCCTGATCACGCATAATATGGAGGAGTTAACATACGCCGACTATATATATGTGATGGATAAGGGAAGGGTTGTAAAGAGAGGAAGAAAGTCAGTGGTTTTGGCGGACGGCGCTGCGCTGATAAAGTACGGTCTTGCGCTTCCTAAGGCATGCGAGATAGCTTCGAGCCTGAAAGCAGCAGGGGTGATCAGGACCGACGCTCTTTACAGTATCCCTGAGGTAGCGGACAGGATATTTAAGGAGCATATGTACTGCTTTAAGGGTGACGGTACATTTCCTGCTTTAAAAAGGACGAAAAGGAAGATACGACCGGTAAATGCGGTGATAATGAACAAAGCATCATGCGCTTACGGTAAAAAGCAGGTGATAAGGGATGTGAGCTGCACCGTGGCAAAGGGCGAGTTTGTTGCGGTTGTCGGTGGTACGGGCGCAGGCAAATCGACTCTGCTCAAGATGATGATGGGGCTTAAAGCCGCAAAGCAGGGTATGGTTTATGTGGATGGACTTGATGTGAATGACCGCGGTACGGATATGAAGCAGCTGAACCGGAAGATGGGCTATCTGTTTCAGTTTCCGGAGCATCAGCTTTTTTTGAAAAATGTGTATGAGGATGTGGTCTTTGGGCCGATGAACCTGGGAGTGTCCGGGGTTGAAGCTCAAAAGCGTGCCTATGAATGCATAGAGCTGGTGGGACTGCCCCAGGATGTGTATGACCTGCCTATGTACAAGCTGTCCGGTGGGATGAAGAAAAGAGCGGCGCTTGCGGGAGTTCTCGCCATGGAGCCGGAATACCTTATCTTAGACGAGCCGACTGCAGGACTTGATCCGGTGGGAGCGGCTGACTTCATGGCACTTATCGATGCACTCCACAGGGACGCGGGGATCACGGTGATCATGGCAACTCACGACATGGAGATGGTCGCTGCTTACGCCGATACTGTTATAGTCATGGATAAGGGCGAGGTCATATATGAGGGTGTACCGGCAGAGGTCTTCCTTGAGGCCGCAGTTGACGGAGACGAGAGGCTTTCGGTCGTTCCCGCAGTTCAGGAGCTTATGATAGAGCTGAGGAAAAAGGGGTTAAATGTAAATCCGTATATCACGGATGTGAGGGCGGCAACGGAAGAGATAGCACGCTTTTGCAGGTAAGATGGGGATAATATTTCATATGAACTCTAAGCTGACACTCGGACAATACTATAGCTCGGATTCTCTTATCCACAGACTGGATCCGAGGCTTAAGATAAGGTGGACACTGTGCCTTCTGATCCTGCTTTTTATAGGCAGGAGTGTACCGCTCTTTTCTTTTTATACGATCATAGCCTTCGGCATGCTTGTGCTGTCAGGCATTCCGCTCACTCACGTAGTAAGAGGAACGGGCAAGATCATGCTTATCATGTGTCTTTTAAACCTGATCAATCTATTTACGGTATATGGCAAGGTTATTGTAAAGCTTGGTCCCGTGACTGTAACGCAGGAAGGGCTGCTGAGGTACCTTATGCTGCTGTGGAGGTTTGTACTGCTGATATTCTTTGCTTCTATGCTGATGTACACTACACGTCCCTCACAGCTTAATGACGGTTTTGCAAAGTGCTTCTGCCTGTCCGGGGAGACGGCCATGAGCGTTACCATAGCTCTCAGATTTATCCCGATCATGGCAGAAGAGCTCTCCGGTGTAAGGGATGCGGTGAAGAGCAGAGGAGTGGATTTTAAAAGCGGCGGGGTGAAAAACAGGCTGAAGGGCTTTAAGTACATGGCAACGCCCATGTTCCAAAGTGCCATAGACAAGGCGGCAGCGCTCTCGGAGGCGATGGAGGCCAGGTGCTACCGCGGTGCGAAGGGCAGGACGAGACTAAAGCCCCTGGTTTATTCATACAAAGATATGATTGGATATGTTATACTTTTATTATGTATAACGGCAGCGGTGTGGATAAAGCTGAAGCTGTAGTGC
>ONVB01000265.1 GCA_900321145.1 uncultured Eubacteriales bacterium
GGAGCTTCGGAAGGACAAGTATCCGGAGGAGGAATGGACCTATGCGGACATGGACAAGATTGCAAGCGAATCCGCAGACGGCATCATTATTGCCATGCGCGCGGTCTGTGCGCTGCTGTTGATAGTGACGATTCTGGTGGTAATATTCGTGGAATCACTTGTCATCCGCAGCCGTGTGACAAGAGAGTGGAAGAACATGGGTGTTTCTCGCGCAATCGGCATGACTTACCGCGAGCTGCTTGCGCAGATCATGGTGTCTAATCTTCCGGCAGTGCTTGCCGGAGCGGTGCTCGGAGTATTTGTTTCATGGCTTACCGGCGCAAAGCTCGTGACTATGATGCTTTCCGTGTTCGGGTACAAGAAGGTGCAGTTCTCCATCTCGTTTATATGGCTCCTTGTAACGGTGATTCTGATCGCGGCAGTGGCAGTTGCCACGGCAGCGCTTTCCGGCAGAAAAGCAAAGAAGCTTGAGCCTGCAAGACTTATCACGGAAGAGTAACACGGTGACGATGTTTACTCGGAGAAAGAAGTGTGTTAAAATAGGGCGCATGAAAGAAGATGATTACAGCGTCCTCATCGTGGATGATGAGGAAGAGCTTGCGAAAATGACAGCTGAATACTTCGGGATGTTCGATGTGCGAACGGCATATGTGACATCAGCGGCGGAGTGCGATGCATTTCTTGAGGAACATGAAGTGGACCTGGTTCTCCTGGATATCAATCTGGGAGACGGGTCCGGTTTTGATGTGTGCAAGAAGATCAGGGAGAAGCACCGGCTCCCGATCATCTTCATAAGCGCAAGGCAGAGCGACGATGATGTCTTAGTCGGGCTTTCGATAGGCGGAGATGATTATGTAAAGAAGCCGTACAGTTTGTCGGTGCTGCTTGCGAAGGTGAAGGTGAACTTAAGGAGGGTTGAGCAGCTTAAGGCGCTTGAACAGAGCAAGGCAGGGCAGAACGGTATTGTGTCGTCAGACGGCGTGGGAGCTTCGCAGGATGAGGCCGGCGGTGCGGATCGGCCCGTGCTTACCCTGGATGAGGCTACCATGTCTGCGCTTCTTAAAGGTAAGAGGATCCCGCTCAAGGCAAAGGAGTTCAGGCTTCTGTCATGCCTGTACGAAAACAGGAATACGATAGTCACCAAAGAGACTCTGTTCAATGAAGTGTGGGGAGACTCCTTCTACGGTGACGGCACCCTGAATGTGCATATCAGGAAGCTTCGCGAGAAGCTTGAGACCGACCCGAACAAACCCGAATTCATCAAGACCATCTGGGGAACGGGTTATATCTTAGAGCTGTAGAATCTTCAAATTGACACATGACTGAAAAAAAACTATAATCGAAATGTTGAGGCATTGTCTTACGATTCTCTGTTTGGACAACACAGGATATCAACAAAACTAAAAAAGAATGGAGAAGAATGTATGGAGATGGAAAACGGTTACGAGGGCAAAAAGGGCAAGATCAGCGTACAGCTTTTGATCGTACTTATTCCTATGATAGCGGTCTTTATCATAGCGGTCGCGCTGATCATTTTTTCGAATTCCAAGTCGATAATCAAGGATCAGGCGCAGAACGGACTTGAAAAAGAGTCCAAGGCAAACGCAAACAACATTGCCTCCACTATGGGGGAGATCAAGGGCTATTACAATGCACTTGCGGATCTTCTTGAAGTGTCGGCAGACAGCAACGAGAAGATGCTTGCCGAATTGGAACCGGGCATGAAGAAGTATCCCGATATGGTTCATGATGTGTATGTTGCCGTGTCGGACGGATCATTTGTGGACGGAAGCGGATGGGTTCCGGCGGAGGATTACGATCCGACCATAAGAGGCTGGTATCAGACCGGACTTACATCCGATACCATAGTGTTCGGAAAGCCGGACATCGATATGGATACAAAGGAGATGGTGGTAAACGGCGTCAGGACAGTGAGCCTTCCCGACGGAAGGACGGGTGTTTTCTCGACAGACATCTTCTTAAAGAATATATCAAATGCGGTAAAGGAGTATACACCTCTTGATACGGGAAAGAGCCTGCTTTTTGCCAAGGAGGTAATAATAGGTGCTCCCGAAGAAGAGTATATCGGTGCCGATGCAACAAAGCTTGCCGATGATAAGTTCATTCAGGCGGTTTACGAGGATATAGCATCCGGAAAGGCCGGAGAGGTTTACTCTGTAGAAGGTAATGACGGAAAGGAATACCTTGTATCTATCGAAACAGTGGAAGGGACAGGCTGGACGCTTGTATCATATGTAAAGAAAGCTGACGTATTTAAGGAGCTTAACAGGCTCAGCATGATCACTCTCGTACTTGTTGCGATCATGCTGGTGATAAGCTCTATTATAATCCTTTATCTTGTGAACAGAATGATAACAAGGCCGGTTAAGGATCTGACCGAGACGATCACCAGGATATCCGAGGGCGACTTTACTGTTCAGATCAACAGGGGCAGAAACAACGAGATCGGCGTGATGAACAACAAGATGTCGGATTATCTCGACAGAATGCGCGATACCTTGGGAGAGATGAAGAGAGTTACCGCCGACCTGTCCGCAGAGGCTGACAGCAGTATGAGCGCGGCCGAGTCCATGAGCGATCAGGCGGACAGACAGAGTCAGTCCATGGTTCAGATACAGGAGGCTATGAACGGTGTTGCACTTTCGGTAACAGAGCTTGCGACCGATGCTTCGGAGCTTGCGGCTTCGGTAAATGAGCTGACGGATCAGGGCAACGAGACCAGAAGGATCATGGATGACCTGCTTGAAAAAGCAAGAAAAGGTCAGCAGGATATGGATAATGTACAGAACAACATGGCTACCATATCCGAATCCATGACAGAGATGAACGGCATAGTTGCAGCGGTTGACTCTGCGGCACAGCAGATCAATTCCATAATCGAGATGATCAATTCGATATCCGCACAGACCAATCTCTTGTCGCTCAACGCTTCGATAGAGGCCGCAAGAGCAGGCGAGGCAGGAAAGGGCTTTGCGGTTGTGGCTGCGGAGATAGGTTCACTTGCAAATGACAGTGCAAACGCAACTACCGAGATAAGCAGGATCATCAATGAGATCACCGATCAGGTAAGAACTCTGTCAGAGCATTCCGAGCTCAGCATGAAGGATATAGCAAACAGCAGTGACGCGGTAAGCGAGACAGGCGGAACATTTGAGGAAATCTTCAAGGCGCTTGACGAGGCCGGCCATACGATCAACGATATGGTAGGAAAGATGGATAAGGTCAATGAGATCGCGGTTTCCGTAGCAGCAATCGCCGAGGAGCAGTCCGCAAGTACCGAGGAGGTTACAGCTACCGTGGAGGTAGTGGCTGCCAGTGCACAGAATGTGGCAAACGAGAGCCGAAATGTGGACAAGAGCGCGGTTACCGTTGCGGATTCTTCGTCGCAGATAGGCGGATTTGTGGATTCGTTTATCATATAGTATTCGAAAAATGTTATAACAGCCAATGCTCATGGCGGGCAGTCCATCCTCCGGTACGGAGGATGGATGCCCGCCTTTTTTTGCACCGAAAGTACAGGCGGGGAGCAGGCGTGACCGCTAAATCAGTTCTTGAATACATCGGGATTACAATGTATACTGTAAATCATGAGTCGGGGCAACACGAATTTTGCCCCCGACATCATTACATGTTATATGAGGAGTATCCGGATTTTGAAGATAAGCAGGATAGTTATTCTTTTTTCGCTTTTGATGGCAGCGCTTCTTACGGTTTTCCTGGCACGGCTTTCGGGAACCGATTATAAGAAGCGTGATATGGCTTATTATAACCAGTGCATTTTTGGAATGTATGATGATTATGCTGCGGGTATGCCGCTTGAGGACATAGAGAAGAAGTATAACTGCAGGCTGATATTTGAAAAGGACTTTATCAGCAGAGAGCTCACGGCGTACTACAGCGGCGAAGCTCTGGTGGTCGACTTTGCTCCGGGTGGAGAATACTTAGGCAAGGCAGTGTGGGACGATACGAGGTCACAGGCGGCTGAATACAAGAAGTCCGTGAAAAAGTCTGCCCTTTTTTTCTGGGCGGTTACTGTATGTGTCGGATATCTTGTCATATTTTGCGTATGGTACTTCCTCATAAAGCCTGTCAGGGAGCTTGAGCAGTTTGCCGTTGAGATCGCAAAGGGAAATCTTGATATACCTTTGGCCAGACATAGGAATAATCTCTTCGGTACATTTACGGAGAGCTTCGATCAGATGCGGGAGGAGCTTAAAGCGTCAAAGGAACGTGAGATAGCTGCCGGCGTGGCGAAAAAGGAAATGGTAGCCGCGCTGAGTCACGATATCAAGACTCCTGTAGCCACAATTCAGGCCACCTGTGAGGTAATGGAGCTTAAGCAGCAACGGCTCCTTTCCAAGGTACAGGAGGATTGTGTGAGCGTGCCGGTAAAGGAGATAGACGATACCTTAGAAAAGCTTGGTTCCATATCGGGCAAGGCCGGGACCATAAGCGGAATCATAGAGAATCTGTTCCATGCGACTCTTGACGAGCTTGATGTGATAGAGGTAAATGCATCGGAGAATCCGTCGTTGCTTATAGAGGAGTATCTGCTTCGCTTAAAGAACGCAGGCGGAAACGGCGAGATCGTAATAGACGGTCATATCCCCGAGTGTCTTGTATATATCGATCCTCTTAGGATGGAACAGGCGATAGATAATGTGGTCGGAAATTCAAGAAAATATGCCGGGACGGACATACACGTATCCTATGATATGGCCGAGGGCAGCTTCGTCAGGATAAGGATAAGCGACAGCGGCCCCGGTGTGAGCGAGTCGGAGATGGCGCTTATCACCGAGAAATATTTCAGGGGAAGCGCGGTAAAGGGGAAGACAGGCTACGGCCTTGGCATGTATCTTGTAAAGATGTATATGGAAAAGCAGGGCGGCGGTATAGAGTATTATAACGACAACGGTTTTGTCGTGGAGCTTCTCGTGAAGAAAGTATAAGGATAAAGAGATGAAAGAGATAACATATGATGAGCTTAAAAAGCTGCCGGAGGACTCCTATGTGCTGATAGACATAAGGGACGAGGGACTGACTCTCTACGGGATGATCCCGGGAGCGGTGAATATCTATATAGAGGAGCTTTATAACAGTGAGAAGCTCTCATCGATCCCAAGGGAAAAAAAGCTCATATTCTATTGTGAGATAGGACGTATGTCGCGCGAGATAGACGATACTCTTGATTGCCTTTCCGGCAGGGACTGCTACAGTCTGGCGGAAGGCTATGTAGGTTTTGTCAGGGCGGGTATGATGAATGAGACGGATAAAGCCGAAAGGAGAGAGCGTGCAGAAAGGAGCATACAGAAGAAGTTCCACAGACAGCTCTTCTCACCATTTGCAAAGGCGTGCAAGAAGTACCGGCTTATCGAGGAGGGCGATCATATAGCCGTGTGCATATCCGGAGGTAAGGATTCCATGCTCATGGCGAAGCTCTTTCAGGAGATCAGGCGACACAGGCAGGTGGATTTTGACCTGACATTTCTGGTTATGGATCCGGGCTACAACAGTGAAAACAGAGCTTTGATCGAGAGTAACGCGGATGCTTTGGGGATTCCCATAACCATATTCGAAAGCACTATATTTGACGCGGTTGACACCATAGAGAAGAGTCCCTGTTACCTGTGCGCGAGGATGAGACGGGGCTATCTGTACAGCAAGGCCAAGGAGCTCGGCTGTAATAAAATAGCGCTCGGCCACCACTACGACGATGTGATCGAGACCATACTTATGGGCATGCTCCACGGTGCGCAGATACAGACCATGATGCCCAAGCTCCACAGCACCAACTTTGAAGGTATGGAGCTTATAAGACCCTTATACTTAGTCAGGGAAAGCGATATATGTGCATGGAGAGATTACAACGAGCTGCATTTTCTGCAGTGCGCATGTCACTTTACCGATACATGTACTACCTGTCACGAGGACGGTACCACCTCGTCCAAGCGTCTTGATACCAAGAAGCTTATCGCCGAGCTGAAAAAGACCAATCCTTTTGTTGAGGCAAATATCTTCAAGAGTATGGAAAATGTGATCCTGGACACTGTGATAGAATATAAGCAAAACGGAGTAAGGCATAATTTTCTGGATGACTATAAGGATAAGGCATAAGAAAAAACTTCGGAGGAAGGAGATGAGATATGAGTCCCGAGATGATGTATGCGATACTGTATATGGAGATAAATCTGGTGGCAGTGGTCCTTGTCGGAATCATAGGCATTAAAACAAACGGTCTCTCAAAGATGGTGGCGCAGAGAAATTTTGCCATGTCCATCGGTGCGGAAATAATCTTTTTCCTTTCCGATACTGTCTATGTGATGAGTGCGCATGGCTTTTTACCCTGCAATACGGCAGTGATAATGATCACCAAGACGGCTTATTTCTTCTCGACGACACTGATGTGCTACTTCTGGTTTATATACTTTGAGCATATTCAGGAATCGAAGCTTGTGGACAGCTTAAAAAGCGTGCATCTGGCTGCGATACCCGTGGTGATCATGGCGGTGCTGCTTGTGGTAAATGTGTTCACGGGCATACTATTTTTCGTGGATGAAGAGGGAGTCTATCGGCGCGGTACCTTCTTTATCGTGCAGTATATCCTGCCGTATGCTTATGTATTCTTTACCTGCTTCAGGGCATTTCTCGGGATTTTCAGCAGGGAAAGGTTTGCCAAGCGCAGGCAGCTTATCATGCTGTCACTGTTTCCGATAGCACCTGCCGGCGCGGGACTTCTGCAGTTTATATATCCTCAGCTTCCGCTCGCGTGTGCCACGCTTTCCATAGCCACGCTTCTTCTGTATCTTGACTGGACGGATCAGGTGATATCGGTGGATCCCCTGACCAGGCTGAATAACAGAAAGCAGCTTGCTTACAGGTATGATATATGGACACATGGGCATGAGGACGGGCAGGAGCTTTATCTTTTGATGATAGATGCTAACAGGTTCAAGGCCATCAATGATACCTATGGCCATCTGGAAGGAGATGCGGCTTTAGTCAGGATCGCAGATGCTTTGCGGCTCGGCTGTCGTGAGCACGGACGAAAGAGCAGCATCTCGAGGTACGGAGGAGATGAATTCGTGGTCCTTGCCTGGGCTCAGCGTGAGGATGACGACCGTGAGATAAAAAAGCTTGCGGAGAGTATCCATGCGCATCTGACCAGGCTTAACAGGGAGGCGAACAGTCCCTATGATCTCAAGGTGTGTATCGGCACAGCCAAGGTGTCGGGAACCGCAGCGCTCAAGGATGTCATAGCCGAGGCGGATGCTCAACTCTATGATCAAAAGAGAAGGTAATACGTATATTATACAGAAAGGACAAAGAGCAAATGCTCCCGATAGGATATGAATGCGATAGAAACTGTAAAACTGACTAAAACCTATGGGAAGAGTCGTGGGATAAACGAGCTTGATCTGAAGGTCGAAAAGGGGGACTTCTTCGGATTTATCGGGCCTAACGGTGCAGGGAAGTCAACGACCATAAGGACTCTGCTCGGTCTCATACAGCCAACCTCCGGAAGTGCGAGGGTACTCGGACTTGATATAGTATCAGACAGAGAGGGGATACTTGCCCAGACCGGATATCTGCCCTCAGAGATCAACTTCTACAGCGGGATGAAGGTTAAAGATGCGATAAAGTACTCTGCTTCGCTTCGCAGAGCGGATTGCGGTGAAAAGGCAGCAGAACTCACAGAGAGACTTTCGCTTGACCTTGATAAGAAGGTTGATGAGCTGTCTCTTGGCAATCGCAAGAAGGTCGGGATTGTGTGCGCCATACAGCA
>ONVB01000263.1 GCA_900321145.1 uncultured Eubacteriales bacterium
ATGCCGCAGAGATGCTGCTTAAGTATAACAGAAAATATCATATGAAATACGATCCGGATGCGGTTGCCGAAACCGAGCTTTCCACCGAGATTACGGAGGATACGACCACGGAAGAGGTCACTACGGAAGAGCCTACCACCGAGGAGATCACTACCGAGAAAGCCACTACCGAGGCCGTGACGGAGAAGACGAGCACCGAAGAAAAAAGCTCGGAAGAAAAAAATACTTCGGCCGGCAAGACTACCGAGGGTGACGAAAGAGACGGAAATAAGGTAACTCCGGTGGCCCCCGATACCGAGACCACCAGCGGAGTGGTTGCGGATCAGCCGAAGGACTTTGATATAGCGGGCATCATAGGAGAGGAGAATGTATCCGTAAAGTATTCGTATTATATACTTGCGGACAGTTATCCTTCCTACGATCAGGACGGCGTATATATCGAGATCCAGGCTCCGTCGGGACATAAACTTCTTGTTTTGAAGTTCGCTATAGAGAACAAGACAAATGATGAGCAGGATATAGATTTCTACTCCAAGGATATCGGTTACAATATAATCATCAACAACAGCAAGTCTGCGAAGCAGATGCTGACCATACTTATGGACGACCTTTACACCTATCAGAAGAAGATCGACGCCAGTGCCAGAGATGAGGCAGTGCTTCTGTTCTCGGTTTCGGACACTATAGCTTCATCTTTGGAGGATATAAAACTCAGGGTTTCAAATAAAAACGGCGATGAAGCAACGCTTCAGCTTGAGAATTAGGGAGGTATGGCATGGATACAAATATTTTACTTGAAAGCGGAACCAACGAACTCGAGGTTTTGGAGTTTGTGATCAACGGAAATCATTACGGAATAAATGTCGAGAAGGTAAGAGAGATCCTGTCATATCAGGAGATAACCCCCGTGCCTAATTCAAACCCGGCTATAGAAGGCATATTTATGCCGAGAGGAGATATCATCACGGTTATCGATCTCTTTATGGCACTCGGTTATCCGTCAAGTGATGACAAGACAAACCATTTCCTTATCGTAACTAATTTTAACAGTCTCAATATAGCTTTCGATGTAGAACAGGTTCTCGGCATAAACAGGGTTTCCTGGTCGGATGTGGCCAAGCCGGATGCAACCGTGAGCGGTGCGGGTTCGGGTGTTGCCACAGGTATAATCAAGAAGGAGAAGACACTTCTTATCATCCTTGACTTTGAGAGGATAGTCGAGGAGATATGTCCGGAGACAAGCCTTAAGGTATCTCAGCTCGAGGGACTCGAGAGCAGGCAGAGAAATAATATCCCTATACTTATCGCCGAGGATTCACAGATGCTCAGCCAGCTTATCAAGGATTCGCTCAATATGGCAGGCTATACCAAGCTTATTATGAGGAACAACGGACAGGAAGCATGGGACTATCTTGCGGAGCTCAAGAAGAACAACGGTGTCGACTATGGCGTTAAGTGCGTTATAACCGATATCGAGATGCCTCAGATGGACGGTCATCACCTTATCAGGAAGATAAGAGAGACCGAGGGATTAAAGCATATTCCGATCATCATTTTCTCTTCTCTTATCAACGATGACATGAAGAGAAAGGGTGACAGACTCGGTGCCGATGCCCAAATAAGCAAGCCCGAGATAGGTCAGCTTGTGGATATACTTGACGGACTTGTTGCAAGCCAGATATACGGATAGTCGTAGATTTTTCGATTTCAAAATAGCGTATTTGATGCCGGCAGAATTAACTGCCGGCATTAAGCATTATATAAAGGATAGTGTAATTCACAACACTATAAAGGTTCTTCGGGCTAAAGCCCTCGGAATGACACCGTTTTATCCTGAGTTATAGAACGGATTATAAAAGGGAGGAACAACACATGAAAAAAGATGAAATAAAGAAACTGTACGAGGATTATTTTTACGATACCTTCAAGCGCTTTGATTTTGTTGCGGAGCAGGGAGAAGGCTCTTATATCACGGATGAGAGCGGAAAGAAGTATCTTGATTTTATGGCAGGTATAGCAGTCAATTCCGCCGGACACTGTAATAAAAAGGTAGTAGAAGCCGTATGCGAACAGGCAAAGAAGATGATGCATGCATCAAACTATTGTTATACGGAGCCCATGGCAAGGGCGGCCGAGCTTATCTTAAATTCCATAGGCTTTGATAAGATACAGTATCAGAATTCCGGTGCCGAGGCAAACGAGGCTATGATCAAGCTTGCGAGAAAGTACGGAGTTGAAAAGTACGGACCGAACAGATATAAGATAGTTACCGCACTTAACAGCTTCCACGGAAGAACCTTAGCAACTTTAGCTGCTACAGGCCAACCCGGTTCGGCTATTCAGAAGAGCTACGAGCCTTTTATTCCCGGATTTGTATATGCGGAGTTCAATAACCTTAAATCCTTTGAGGATGCCTGCGACGAGGATACTATCGCGATCATGGTAGAGCCTGTCCAGGGTGAGGGCGGCGTTTATCCTGCCACGGAAGAGTTCCTTAAAGGATTGAGAAAGCTCTGCGACGACAGGGGCATGCTTCTTTTGTTTGATGAAGTACAGACCGGCTGGGGCAGAACCGGCTCTCTTATGGCTTATATGGGTTACGGTGTAAAGCCCGACTGCGTATCCATGGCAAAGGCCATGGGCGGCGGCATGCCTATAGGAGCTATGTGTACGACTTCAAAACTGATCGAGACCTTCGGTCCCGGAGCTCACGGTACCACATTCGGAGGAAACCCCGTATGCTGTGCGGCCGCTTATGCTCAGGTTAAGGAGATTATAGATAATAAGCTTCCCGAGAATGCCGCAAGGATCGGAGCTTATTTCATGGATAAACTCAAAAACCTCCCGGGAGTTAAGGAGGTTCGCGGAAGAGGTCTTATGATAGGCGTGGAATTTGAGAAGAATATCGCAACAGATGTCAAGTATAACAGTGCAGATGAGGGCCTGCTCATAACAGCAGTCAGACCTTCTGTCATACGTCTCGTTCCTCCTCTCAACATAACAGAGAGTGACTGCGATAAGGCTTTTGACATACTTAACAACGTGGTAAGCAAACTGATATAAAGCATGTATAATAACTGAAAGGCAGGCATTGCAGATGGAAAGAAAGAATGCATGGAAGAGCTACAACAACAAGGCAAACAAAGAGCTTAAAAGCTTATGTGATGAGTATATCGACTACTTAAGCGTGGCTAAGACCGAGCGTGAAAATGTTAAGCTTATAAGGAATTACTGTGTACAAAACGGTTATAAGGATATAGATGAGCTCATAAAGAAAAAGAAGAAGGTCAAGGCAGGCGATAAGCTTTATCGTGTGTGCATGAACAAGTCCGTGGTTATGTTCAACATAGGCACAGCTCCCATAGAGGAGGGCATGAACATACTCGGAGCACATATCGATTCTCCGCGTATGGATGTAAAGCAGTATCCGCTGTACGAAAAGGAAGAGCTGGCTTACCTTGATACTCATTACTACGGCGGTATCAAGAAATATCAGTGGGTTGCGCTTCCCCTGGCGCTGCACGGTGTCATAGTAAAGAAGGACGGAACTACGGTAGAAGTGCTTATAGGCGAGGATGCGGATGATCCGGTGTTCTGCGTGAGCGACCTTCTTATACATCTTGCGGCCGACCAGCTTGAGAAGAAGGGCTCTAAGGTTGTTGAAGGCGAGAAGCTGGATGTGCTCTTTGGTTCCGTTCCCTTTGTATCCAAGAACAAGGATGAGAAGGAAGTAAAGGAGGCTGTCAAGAAGAATGTATTAAAGCTTCTTAAGGATAAGTATGACGTCGAGGAGGAGGATTTTCTTTCGGCAGAGATAGAGGTTGTTCCCGCCGGACGTGCAAGGGACTGCGGTATAGACAGAAGCATGGTCATGGCCTACGGACAGGATGACAAGGTTTGCGCTTTCACATCGCTTAAAGCCATGCTTGATGTGGATAAGGTTGAGAAGACAACCTGTACACTCCTCACGGACAAGGAGGAGATAGGCAGTGTGGGCGCAACGGGAATGCGTTCGATGTTCTTTGAGAACACCGTAGCCGAGCTTCTCTCGCTCATGGGCTCCTACAGTGAACTGTCCTTAAGAAGGTGTCTGGCAAAATCCAGCATGCTTTCATCCGACGTAAATGCGGGTTACGATCCTTTGTATGCGGACGCGTTTGAACACGAAAATGCATCCTTCTTAGGCAGAGGCATGGTATTCTCCAAGTTCACCGGTTCGAGAGGAAAGTCGGGTTCCAACGATGCAAACGCAGAGTATATAGCCAGAATAAGGGCTATGATGGATAAGAATAAGGTATTTTATCAGTGTGCCGAGCTCGGAAAGGTAGATGTGGGCGGCGGCGGAACCATAGCTTATATCCTTTCGCTTTACGGTATGGAGGTTATAGACTGCGGAGTGGCCGTGCTCAACATGCATGCGCCGTGGGAGGTTACCTCAAAGGCTGATATATACGAGACATATAAGGGGTATAAGGTTTTCTTGAAGGAAGCATAAGAAAAGATCCTTCGCTGACGCTCAGGATGACACAAAGCGTCGTTCGGTGTCATTCTGAGGGCTTTAGCCCGAAGAATCTTAATAAAACTATATGGAAATAAAGAATTTAAAGAAAAGAATATCGGTTATCATAATAACGATTGCGGCATTCCTCGCGGGATGCCTCTTTTCTGTGTCCGGGATCCAGGCCAAGGATACATTTACGGCCGACTATATCCAGACTGTTTACAGCCAGTCGACAGGCTTCTACAGCAACGAGATAAACTGTCTGTACCAGGCTGCATCAGGCTATATATGGGTAGGTACCGAAAGCGGTCTTTACAGGTGCAACGGCTCGGAATTCACAAGCATAAATCTGTGGGACTCGGACAGGACAGATGATTATTCCATAAACTGCCTGTATCAGGACAGTGTCGGCCGCTTGTGGATAGGAACGGATAATTACGGGCTTTTCATGTATTTTGAAGGCAACACTATGCATTTCCGTGAGGACTATTACAATGGCGTAAAGGTTATCTATGATGTGATAGAGGATGCCGACGGCCACATATATATAGCTGCTGCCAACGGTATCTACGGCATAAAGACCACCGAGGACGGTTATGCGTTAACTCCCCATGATATCCCGGAGATTGCTTCGCTAAAGTGTAAGGAGCTTGCATTAAGAGGCTCCGATATCTATATGCTCTCCTTTGACAACATTGTCTACAGGGTTAAACAGGATGGAAAGATAAGCTCCATCGACTTTTCGGATATATACAAGTATGACCTGACGACCATATCCGTGATCGATGATACTGTCTATGTCGGTACCGAGGGAAGCAGTATCTATTATTTCAAGAATGCCGGAAATGTAACCGAGCATGCCACACATTTAGAAAACATAAACGTCATAAAAAAAGACAGTGAGGGGCGTATATGGGTCGGTGCCGATACCGGTATCGGTTACCTCAAGGACAGCGGTATCAAGAAGTGCTCGGGCTGTGATATAGACAGCTATATCTCTGATATGATCGAGGACTACGAGGGAAATTACTGGATAGCCTCGAGCAGAATGGGGCTTCTTTACATGTCCCGCTCCAAGTTCACAGATTATAATACCTATTCGGGGCTTAAGGAAGCCATGGTAAATGTGGTTTGCATCAAGGGAGACGAAACCTATATAGGTACCGACGAGGGCTTATATATATATGACAAGAACGGTGCGGCCGTGTCAAATGACATAAGCACAACTCTTGAGAAAACAAACATAACGGACATCCGGCTCGATAAATCAGAAAATATGTATGTGAGTACCGCAAGGTACAGAGGCGTATATAAGCTGTCAAAAAACGGAAAGATATCGGAATTTATAAAAAGCTCGAATCTTCCGGGCAGGACCATCAATACCATACTTCCGCTTTCGGACGGATATCTGGCATGCGGGACAGAGAACGGTATTGTGTTTGCCGACAATGCCGGTAAGGTATCCGATCAGGCAGGCTTCCCGAAAGTAAATGTAAGATGCATGTTTGAGACCGGGGACGGAAAGCTGCTTGTAGGCACGGACGGAGACGGACTCTATGCCTTAGACGGAAGAAATATCGAAAGTATGAGGCATTATACCGTGGAGGACGGCCTCAGTTCAAATGTGATCATAGATATAGCCGAGGGTGAGAACGGTATATATCTTGCCACCGACGACGGCATCACATTTTATAATGAATCATTCAGGGCATTAAGCAATATAGAGAGAGCAAACAATGTATATGACATAACCATATCGGACGGCCTCTGCTGGATCACCGGTTCCTTGGGTGTAATCTATGCCTCGGAAGCCGAGCTTATAGGAAGTGAGCCTTTAAAGGCAAGATACTTCTCCGTGGCGGACGGCCTTTCAAAGACCGTTAACAATATGGGACATGGTTATATAGATACCGAAGGCAATTATTATATATGCTGTAATGACGGTCTCTATGTCCTTGATACCATAAATATACCTACGAATTCGGTAAAGCCGCGGATCAAGGTTACCTCTGTCGAAGTGGATGGTGAGATGTATGAGTTTGACGATATCGCAAACGGCCTTACCGTCAAGAGCGACACCTCAAAGATAACCATCAATTTTGCCGTATTTTCCTATATGAACAGGGGCGGCATAAGCGTAAATTACTCGCTCGAAGGCTTTGATAAAGAGCCTGTCACATTAAAGGGAAATGATGCGCTCTCTGCTGTGTATACCAATTTGGACGGCGGAGATTATCGATTTATCATAAGTGCGGTAAACGGAGACGGTACAAGCTGTGACGAGCCTGTATCATTTGTGATAAGCAAGGAAAAAAGCATACTCGAAAACCAGGTCACCAGAGCTTTACTCATAGCTCTGTCTGTTTTGGTGCTTTTTGTTGTGATATTTGCCGTATGGAAGCTCGTAAGGCTGATCAAGAGCAAAAACCGCGCCATAGAGGTTCTCTCCAAGGAGCATGAAGATGCGGTAAAGACAAGCTCCGCCAAGAACGACTACCTGGCAAATATCTCGAACGAGATCAAAACCCCTGTCAATGCCATGATGGCCAAAGCCGACGAGGCACTAAAGGTTATGGATCCCGAATCCGAATATGCTCCGAGCATAAAAGGTATATATGACATAGGTGCCGATGTACTCGACAGGGTAGATGACATAATCCTCCTTGCCAAGATAGAGGCGGGCAGTATAGGGCTTGTTGAGACAAGCTACTCATATATGGTGCTCGTAAAGGAGCTTTCCGATTACACGCTTGATCTGCTCAAGGACAAGGGCGTTTCATTTGAGCTTGAGCTCGGGGAGATAGAAGCCGACAGCCTGTTCGGTGATTATGAGAAGATAAAGGGCATTATGGAAAGACTCCTGGATAATGCCGTCAAGTTCACCAAGGAGGGCAGGATAGTTCTCTATGCGGATTGTGAGTATGCCGATGAAAACAGGGACAGACTTCTGATCTCGTTAAATGTATCCGATACGGGTATAGGTATCCAGGAGGACAGGGTGGATACACTGTTTGAGGTATATAACATAGCTGACAACAAGAAGAACAATTCTCGTTCCGGAAACGGAGTCGGACTTCCGATAGCAAAGGGCTATGCCGATCTGATCGGAGCCACTCTTATGGTTGATTCGGAATACGGTGCGGGCACGAGCTTTACACTCCGCACCCTTCAGAAGCAGGGAGTGAAGCAGAAGACTGTCACGGCGGAGAAAATAGAAGGCGTTGTATCCAAGGAGACAGCCGAAAGCCTGTGGTTCCCGGAGGTTAAGGCTCTTGTAGTGGACGATGACGCGGTAAGTCTTGATCTTTCCGTTTCCACATTAAAGAACTTCGGTATAGAGGTGTCAACTGCCGGTTCGGGAATGAGCGCCATCGACTGTGTCATGAATGAGCACTTTGACGTATGCTTTATCGATCTGTCCATGCCTGTTATGAACGGCCTTGATACGATGAAGGAGATCCGTGAGCTGTCAGATGACGGATATGACACCCTGCCCATAGTGGCTATGGACATGGATGCCATAGAAGCGGATAAATCCAGTCTGCTCGGAGAAGGTTTTACCGACAGCATAGTCAAGCCCATGGAGGCGAGACGTATAGCTGCCATTCTCCGCGACTGTCTCCCCGAGGATAAGATATCGGTAAGGCCGATAGAGTATGATATATCCGAGGTCTTCGGAAATGTACCTGTCAGCGTTCAGGAAAAGCCGAAGAAGGAAAATAC